>NZ_JBSHDN010000031.1:0-44985 GCF_053616335.1 Nocardiopsis sp. NPDC055824 | reverse complement strand
CCCCTCCGCGGAGGGGAGCGGCCACCGCCCCCGGATCGATGCCCCTAGGAGGTGAACTCCCGGGCGACGACCTCGGCGATCTGCGCGGTGTTCAGCGCGGCGCCCTTGCGCAGGTTGTCCCCGCACAGGAACAGCTCCAGCGCCTTCGGGTCGTCCAGCGACTGGCGGATCCGTCCCACCCAGGTCGGGTCGGTGCCCACCACGTCGGCCGGGGTCGGGAACTCGCCCCGGGCCGGGTCGTCCAGGACCGCGACGCCCTCGGCGGAACCGAGCAGCTCACGGGCGGCGTCGGCGGTCACCTCCCGCTCGAAGGTGGCGTGCACGACCAGCGAGTGGGTGGTGATCACGGGGACGCGCACGCAGGTCGCGGAGACCCGGAGGTCCTGGAGACCCAGGATCTTGCGGGACTCGTTGCGGACCTTCAGCTCCTCCGAGGACCAGCCGCCGTCCTTGAGCGAACCGGCCCACGGCACGACGTTGTAGGCCAGGGGCGCCGGGAACGGGCCGAGCTCGCCGACGGCGGCGCGGACGTCACCCGCCCTGTCGCCGAGGCCGCGGTCGGCGCCTGCCTTCGCCATCTGGTCGCGCAGGGTGTCGATGCCCTCCTGGCCCGCACCGGAGGCGGCCTGGTAGGAGGACACGACCAGGCTGGAGACCTGGTAGGCGCGGTGCAGCGCGCCGATGGCCACGATCATCGACAGCGTGGTGCAGTTAGGGTTGCTGATGATGCCGCGCGGACGGTTGGCGACCTGGTCCGCGTTGACCTCGGGCACCACGAGCGGAACGTCGGGGTCCATCCGGAACGCGCCGGAGTTGTCGACGGCGACCGCGCCGCGGGCGGCGGCGATCGGGGCCCACTCCTTGGAGACCTCGTCGGGGACGTCGAACATGGCGACGTCGACGCCGTCGAAGACCTCGGGGGCCAGGGCCTGGACCACGACGTCCTCGCCGCGGACCCGCAGGACCTTGCCCGCGCTGCGCGGGGAGGCGACGAGGCGGATCTCGCCCCAGACGTTCTCGCGCTCGGACAGGATGCCGAGCATCACGGTGCCGACCGCTCCGGTGGCGCCGACGACGGCGAGGGTGGGAAGACGGTTGCTCATCGGCCGGTACCTCCGTAGACGACGGCCTCGACCTGGTCTGCGTCGAGCCGGAACTCACTGTGGGCCGCACGGACGGCCTCGTCGACCTGGTCCTCCTCGACGATGACCGAGATGCGGATCTCCGAGGTGGAGATCATCTCGACGTTGGTGCCGGAGGCGGCGATCGCGTCGAAGAAGCGCGCGGTCACGCCGGGGTAGGAGCGCATGCCCGCGCCGATCAGCGAGACCTTGCCGATCTTGTCGTCGTAGCGCAGCGACTCGAAGCCGACCTTCTCCTGGACCTTCTTCAGCGCGGCGACCGCCTCCTTCCCGAAGTCCTTGGGGACCGTGAAGGAGATGTCGGTGCGCGAGGTCGAGACCGCCGACACGTTCTGCACGATCATGTCGATGTTGATCTCGGCGTCCGCCAGGGCCCGGAAGATCGTCGCGGCCTCACCGATCTTGTCGGGCACTCCGACGACGGTGATCTTGGCTTCGCTCCGGTCGTGGGAGACCCCGGAGATGATCGGCTGTTCCATGCCTTCGCTTTCCTCGACTTCCGGGACGACCCAGGTCCCCTGCTTCTGGCTGAAAGATGAACGGACGTGCAGGGGCATGTTGTACTGGCGCGCGTACTCGACGCAGCGCAGGTGCAGGATCTTCGTCCCGCACGCAGCCATCTCCAGCATCTCCTCGTAGGAGATCTGGGGGATGCGCCGCGCGGACGGGACGATGCGCGGGTCGGCGGTGAACACACCGTCGACGTCGCTGTAGATCTCGCAGGCGTCGGCCTCCAGCGCGGCGGCGAGCGCCACCGCGGTGGTGTCCGAGCCGCCCCGGCCAAGGGTGGTGATGTCCTTGGTGTCCTGGGACACGCCCTGGAACCCGGCGACGATGCAGATCGCGCCCTCGTCCACGGCCTCCTTGATGCGGCCCGGGGTCACGTCGATGATCTTGGCGTTGCCGTGCAGCGACGTGGTGATGACACCGGCCTGGGAACCGGTGAAGGACCGGGCCTCGAAGCCCAGGTTCTCGATGGCCATGGCGACCAGGGCCATCGACATGCGCTCGCCGGCGGTGAGCAGCATGTCGAGTTCGCGCGCGGGCGGCAGCGGGGACACCTGCTCGGCGAGGTCGATCAGCTCGTCGGTGGTGTCGCCCATGGCCGAGACCACGACGACGACGTCATATCCCGCTTTTTTCTGAGCCACGATCCGTTGGGCTACTCGCTTGATGGCTTCCGCGTCGGATACGGAAGACCCACCGTACTTCTGCACGATTAGGGCCACGATCGATTGCTCCTGAGGAGTTGGGATCAAGACAATGAAATGGAGTGTAGCCAGCGACGCCGTCGTCTACACCGTCCGACCTGGGACGGGAACGCTCGGAGTGCATGACGCACCAGCGCTCGGGCCTACCCGGTGAAACGGAGGTTACTCATATTTCGCCTGGATTACGGCGAAGTGTGAGCTAGAACTCGAGACTGCGGCGGCCCTCGAAGGCGCGGCCGAGGGTGACCTCGTCGGCGTACTCCAGGTCGCCGCCGACGGGCAGCCCGCTGGCCAGGCGCGTCACCTTCAGACCCATGGGTTTGACCAGCCGCGCCAGATAGGTCGCGGTGGCCTCCCCTTCCAGGTTGGGGTCCGTGGCGAGGATCAGCTCGGTGATCTGGCCGTCCGCCAGGCGGACCATCAGGTCCTTGATGCGCAGGTCGTCGGGGCCGACGCCCTCGATCGGGCTGATCGCGCCGCCCAGGACGTGGTAGCGGCCGCGGAACTCGCGGGTGCGCTCGATGGCGACGACGTCCTTGGACTCCTCGACCACGCAGATGACGGCGGTGTCGCGCCGGGCGTCACGGCAGATACGGCACTGCTCCTCCTCCGCGACATTGCCGCAGACGGAGCAGAAACGCACCTTCTCCTTGACCTCGACCAGCGCGTTGACCAGGCGCTTGACGTCCGCGTGCTCGGCGGACAGCAGGTGGAAGGCGATTCGCTGCGCGCTTTTCGGACCGACGCCGGGCAGTCGCCCCAGCTCGTCGATCAGATTCTGCACCGCGCCTTCGTACATCGCCTACCCACCAGGTCGGACCGGATCGGCGGGGCGGTCCGTATCCCCTGACACCACCGTATCCGGCGCGACGACCTCTCGCGTACGCGCCGCGGAGGCCGCCCCGCCCGGCGGCCGCTCCGGGTCAGAAACCGGGGAGGCCGGGCATGCCCCCGGGCATCCCGCCGCCGCCGAGCCCCTGGGTGAGCGGGCCCATCTTCTCCTGCTGGAGCCTTTCCACCTGTGCCTCGGCGTCGCGGATGGCCGCCAGGACCAGGTCCGCGACGGTCTGCGCGCTCTCGTCCGCGTCGCTCGGGTCGATCGCGTCGGCGGAGACCGTGATGTCCTCCACCTGGCCGCGGCCGCTCAGCCTGACCTTGACCAGGCCGCCGCCGGAGGTGCCCTCGACCTCGGCCTCGTCCAGGGCCTGCTGGGCCTCCACGAGCTGCTGCTGCATCTGCTGGGCCTGCTGGAGCAGGGCCTGCATGTCCATTCCGCCAGGGTTCACGGCCGTCTCCTCGCCGCACTCATGGTGCTGGGTCTCGCAGTTGTGTGGCTGTCGCTGTGAGACTAACCGGTCGTCAGGGAACATGCTGGACCGACCCGGGGCGGCCCGGCGGCCGGGCGGGGCGACGCGGAGTCGACTCTCCGGAAGGCGCCCCGACCCGTGGCCAGCGCGAAGAGTAGCGGTAATATCACTTTCGGTCGAAGAGATGTCCCGCGGGGCACGGCCGTCCCGGTGGAGCCCGCGGGCGCCGCCGGCATCACGACAGCCACGGGGGACTGAGGACGTGTTGACCGCCAGTGAACGCCACTCGGCACTGATCGAGGCGATGATCGCGGACGGCACCCTGACCGACGCCGCGCTGATCCACGCCTTCCGGTCGGTTCCGCGACACCGGTTCATCCCCGAGACCGGCGCGCTGACCGCGCGCGGCGGCGTGCTCGACGCCACCAACGACCCGGAGCGCTGGCTGGCCGCCGTCTACGCCGACAACGCCATCGTCACCCAGGTGGACGAGTCCGGGATCCCCCGGGACCGCGAGGCGCCCGCGCCGCGCGAGCCCGAGCCGGCGGCCCCCGCGCCGGAAGCGGCCTCGGCCTCCTCCAGCGCGGCCCCCACGGTCCTCGCCCGCATGCTGGAGCTCGCCGGCCTCGCCGCCGGGAACACGGTGCTGGAGATCGGCACGGGGACCGGTTGGAACACCGCGCTGCTGGCCCACCGGCTGGGCGACGGAGCCGTCACCTCCGTGGAGATCGACCCCCGCCTGGCCGGGACCGCGCGCGGGGCCCTGCGCGCGGAGGGCCTCTCCCCCGCCGTCCACGTGGCCGACGGGTACGGGGGCCGCGTGGAGGGCGCCCCCTACGACAGGATCGTCTCCACCTGCGGCGTGCGGCGGCTCCCGCCCGCGTGGCTCGACCAGGTGCGGCCCGGCGGGCTGGTGGTGTGCCCGTGGGGGCTGCTGGAGGGGGCCGGGGTGCTCGCCCGGGTGGAGTGCCCGGGCGACGGGACCGCCCGGGCGAGCTTCCACGGCGGCGTGGGGTTCGTCCCGCTGCGCACGCCCGACCCGGCGGCCCCGCCCGCGCGCGACTCCGGGCAGCAGCCGGACGAGTACCGGCTCACGCAGACCGACCCCCTGGCTCCGCTCATGGCCTTCACGACGGCGTTCGCCCTGTCGGTGATGGTGCCCGACTGGCGGGTGCGGCGGCGGTGGATCGGGACGGGATCGGGCGTGTGGGTGTGCGACCGGGAGGGCGGCTCGTGGGTGAGGGTCTACCCCTACGGAACGTCGTGGATGATCGAGCAGGGCGGCCCGAGGAGCATCTGGGACGAGTTCGAGGAGGCCCTGGCCCTGTGGGCCGAGCTGGGCAGCCCCGAACCGGACCGGTTCGGTCTGTCGGTGTCGGGCGACGGGGCGCACCGGGTGTGGCTGGACTCGGCGGACGGCCGCGCCTGGGACGCGTGAGGGCGTCCGGTCCTCACAGCGGCGTCCGGCCGGACGGGGGCCGGGACCGCGCGGACGGGCACTGAGAGCGCGAACGCCGACGGCCCCCGACCGTCTCCGGTGGGGGCCGCCGCCGTGCGTTCACGCCGTTCCTTCGGTGTCCTCGGACTCCTCGGAACTCTCGGGCGCGTTCTTCTCTCGGAGCTTGCGCAGCAGTTCCTGCTTGCGCTCCTGGGCCTCGGCGCTGGGGCCGCCCTTGCCCCCGCCGGAGCCCCCGCGCATCGCGGAGCGGGAGACCGTGGTGCGCTGTCCGCCCATGCCGAGAAGGCCGTCACTGTTCTTGGACATGCGGACCTCCTTTCACTTGAAGCGAGACGTGACGTCTCGCCAGATGTGATCCTGCCTCTGTAGGGTATCGGTGTCAAGACGATACGTCTCGTCATTTTTGAGCGGTTAACGTGGCAGGTATGGCTGAGAGCACCCCATTGGAAGACTCCCGGGCACCCCGGCGCGGCCCGGACCCCCGCCGCCGCAGCGAACGGGCGCGACGCGCCGTCCTGCGCGCCGCGTCGGAACTGCTGGGCGAGGTCGGTTACACCAAGGTGACCGTCGAGGCGATCGCCGCGCGGGCCGGTGTGGGCAAGCAGACCATCTACCGCTGGTGGCCCTCCAAGGCCGCCGTGGTGTTCGACGTCTTCACCGCGCTGACCGGCGGCACGGCCGGCGAACCCCTGCCCGACACCGGCGACCTGGCCGCCGACCTGAGGACCGTGCTCCGCGCCATCGTCGACGAGTTCAACGACCCCGAGATGGACCGGACCACCCGCGCGTTCACGACCGAGCTCCAGAACGACCCCGTGTTCGCCGAGGCCGTCAACGAGCGCCTGCTCCGGCCCAACACGGAGGCGTTCAAGGACCGGTTGCGCGCCGGGCGCGAAGCGGGCCAGCTCGCCCCCGGGGCCGACCTCGACATCGTCACCGAGCTGCTGACCGGACCGCTCCACCACCGCTGGCTGATGCGCACCGGGCCGCTGACCCACGCGTACGCGGACGAGCTCGTGGAGACGGTCCTGGCCGCAGTGGGCCCCCGGGACTGACCGCGTCGGCCGGGGGCGGCCGGGGCCTCCGCCGGGCACGCCGGCGCGGTGACCGAAACGGTGCTCCCGTCCCGCCCCCCACCTCACACCGGCAACGCTTCCGGACGCTCCCGGGGAGCGCGCTCGGCGGGCGCCGCCCGCCGCCCGGCGGGGTGGGTGCCCGCCGCACCTAGAAGGGCGCGTCCGTGTCGGCCCCGTGCTCGATCTCCTCGATCATGCGGCCGCCCAGCTCCGTCTCGATGAGCGACGTCCCGCCCGCGCCGGGGGACGCGGACCCGCCGGCGGGGGCCCGGCCCGCGGCGGAACCCCGTCCCCCTGCCGGCGCGGTGTCCACGGCCGCGGACGACGGTCCGCCCGAGGGCGCCGGAGCCGGCCGCTGCGCACCGCCCGGGGCCGGAGCGGGAGTCGGGGAGGGTGCGGCCTCCTGGCGCCCGGGGGCGGGGGCCGTCCGGGGCTGCGACCGGCCGGCGGACGGGTCGTCGTACTCCGGCGGCGGGGACGCGGCCGCGTCCTCGTAGGGGTCCGGCGGCGGCTCCTCCAGACCGGTGACGATCCGGTCCGGCGGCGGGCCTGCGGCCCGGCCCGCGGCCTCCGGCTCCGGGGCGGCGGGCGGAGGGGCGGGTTCGGCCGGCCGTGCCGGGGCGGGGGCGTCCCACCCGGAGGGCTCGGCCGGGCGCGCGGGCTCGGGGCGCCGGGCGGGCGCCGCGGCCGACGCGGCGCTGCCGGCCGCGGCGACCCGCACCTCGATGCCGAGGACCTGCCGGATCGCGTTGGCGACCACCTGGTCGCTGCCGCTGTTGCTGAAGCCCTTGGCCTCGCTGGGGCGGGAGAAGCCGAGCAGGACGGCGTTGCCCTCGACCCCCACCGGCCGGACCTCGCCGCCGGAGAGCACCATCCAGGTGAACCGGCGCAGACCCTTGACCGCCTCCAGGATCTGGCTCCACGACCCCTGGACGCGTCCCAGGTCGAGGGCGCCGCCCCCGCCGGACGGGGCGGCGGGAGCCGACGGTGCGTGGCGGGCGGGTTCGGGCGTGCTCGGACGGGCCGGGGCGTCCCAGCCCGCCGGCTCGGCGGCGCGCTCGGGGGCGGGGGCCGGCGCGGGGGCCGGGGACGCGGGGGCCGCCTGCGGGGCGGCCGGGGCACGGGAGGGTCGGGGCGCGGGAGACTCGGGGGCCCGCACCGGCTCGGGGGCCGGGGCGGCGGACCGGACCGGCGCGGCCGGTGCGGCGGGGGCGACGGCGCCCGAGGCGATCCGGCGCTCCATCTGCTCCAGGCGTGCCAGCAGGGCCGCGCCCTGGCTGCCGTCGGTGCCGGGCAGGAGCACCCGCGAGCACATGAGTTCGAGCAGCAGGCGGGGCGCGGTGGCTCCGCGCATCTCGGTCAGGCCCTGGTTGAGGATGTCGGCGGCGCGGGTCAGCTCGGCGGGCCCCATCCGGGCGGCCTGCCCCCTCATCTGCTCCGCCGCCTCGTCGGCCACGTTGACCAGGCCCTTGTCCAGGGCGTCCGGCACCGCTGCCAGGACGACCAGGTCGCGGAAGCGCTCCAGCAGGTCCGTGGTGAACCGCCGCGGGTCGTGCCCGCCCTCGACCACGCGGTCGATCAGCCCGAACACGGCGGCGCCGTCGCGGGCGCCGAGCGCGTCGACCATCTCCCCCAGCAGGCTGGAGTCGGTGTAGCCCAGCAGGGAGACGGCGCCCTCACGGGTGATGCCGCCCTCGCCGGACCCGGCGATGAGCTGGTCGAGCACCGACAGCCCGTCACGGGCGGAACCGGCGCCCGCCCTGACCACCAGCGGCAGCGCGGCGGGGTCGTAGGAGATCCCCTCCTCCTTGAGGAGGTCCTCGAAGAGCTCCCGGAGCGTGCTCGGCGGGATGAGCCGGAACGGGTAGTGGTGCGTCCGCGAGCGGATCGTGCCGATGACCTTCTCGGGCTCGGTGGTCGCGAACACGAACTTGAGGTGCGGGGGCGGTTCCTCCACCAGCTTGAGGAGCGCGTTGAAACCCTCACGGGTCACCATGTGCGCCTCGTCGATGATGTAGATCTTGAAGCGCGAGTTGACCGGTGAGAAGAAGGCGCGCTCGCGCAGGTCGCGGGCGTCGTCCACACCGCCGTGGGAGGCGGCGTCGATCTCGATGACGTCGATGCTGCCGCCGCCGTCGGGGGCCAGCGCCACACACGAGTCGCAGGTCCCGCACGGGTCCGGGGTGGGCCCCTCGGCGCAGTTCAGCGAACGGGCGAGGATGCGCGCGCTGGTCGTCTTGCCGCAGCCGCGCGGGCCGCTGAACAGGTAGGCGTGGTTGATGCGACCGCTGCGCAACGCCTGGCGGAGCGGGTCGGTCACGTGTTCCTGGCCCCGCACCTCACCGAACGTCGCGGGGCGGTACTTGCGGTACAGCGCGATGCTCACGGTGTGCTCACTCCCCTGGTCCCTGCCACCCGTCCATTCAACCCGCCGGCAGTGACAGCTCGCACCGGATCGGGGAACCGGGAGGGTCCGACCGGGCCCGAGAAACAGAAAGGACCCCCCGCGCACCCGCCAGAGCCCATTTATCCTTGCTGCCTTCCGGCCCTGGGGAGGTTCATAGGGTGACGCCGCACGAGGGGTCTGCCCCGAGTGTATCCGACCTCCCGACCGCTCTGGCAACCCCGCGCGCCCGCCCCCGCGGGGCGTCCCACGGCGCCCGGATCCCGGCACGCATGGCCATGACGGCCCCGCGGGGCCATCATGGACGGCATGTTCGACCCCCTGGAAACCACCGACCGCTCCTCCGAGCGGCAAGACCTCATCGTGGACACGCTGGAGAACGCCTTCTCCGACCTGATGTCCACGGCCCCGGCCGCGTTCCGGGCCAAGTTCCGCAAGATGGCCGCCAGTCCCTTCGCGTTCTACCGGGGCAGCGCCTCGCTCTTCTACTCCGACGTGGCGTCGATGGAGGACCCCTGGGCGGACGACCGCACCTCACGGGTGTGGATCCAGGGCGACCTGCACGCCGAGAACTTCGGCACCTACATGGACTCGACCGGGCGCCTGGTCTTCGACGTCAACGACTTCGACGAGGCCTACCTCGGCCACTTCACGTGGGACGTGCTCCGGTTCGTCTCCAGCATCGCCCTGATGGGATGGCAGAAGGCCCTGTCCGACGAGGACATCGGCGCGATCGTGCCGTGCTACGTCGACGCCTACGTGTCCCAGGTCCGCCAGTTCGCGACGCGGGGCGGCGACTCCGGTTTCTCCCTCAAGCTGGACAACACCGACGGCACGGTCCACGACGTGCTCCAGCGCGCCCGCCTCCGCAGCCGCGCCGCCATGCTGGCGTCCATGACCGACAGGGACGGCTACAACCGCCGGTTCCGGGAGGGGCCCCGGGTGCGCCGGCTGGAGGACGGCGAGCGCGAGAAGGTGCTCGCCGCCTACCACGGCTACCTGGGGACCATCCCGGACGACCGGCGCTTCGCCTCGCTGGACTACGGGGTCAAGGACGTGGTGGGCAGCGGCGGCTTCGGGATCGGCTCCGCGGGGCTCCCCGCCTACAGCGTGCTCATCGAGGGCCGGTCCGAGGCGTGGGACAACGACATCGTCCTGTCCGTCAAGCAGGGGAACGTGGCCGCGCCGTCCCGGGTGGTGACGGACCGGCGCATCATGGAGGCCTTCGAGCACCACGGGCACCGCACCGCCGTGTCCCAGCGCGCGCTCCAGGCGCACGCCGACCCGCTGCTGGGGCACACCGAGATCGACGGCGTGGGCTTCGTGGTGAGCGAGGTGTCCCCGTACACGAACGACCTGGACTGGGAAGGGCTCACCGAGCCCGAGGAGGTCGTGCCCGTACTGGACTACCTGGGCCGCGCCACCGCCAAGGCGCACTGCGTGTCCGACTCGCACGCGGACGCGACCCTGGTGGCGTGGGAGACCGAGGAGGCGCTCATGACGGTGCTCGACGGCCGGGAGGCGGAGTTCACCGAGTGGTGCGTGCGCTTCGCCCACCGCTACGCGGCCCAGGCCCGGGCGGACCACTCGCTGTTCGTGGACGCGTTCCGCAACAACGCCATCGAGGGGGTGCGGTCCAGCCGGGCCGGCTGAGCCGACGGGCGGCCCCGCAGGGGGCGGGACCAGGGCCGGAGCGGGTCCGCGCGACGGCCCCGACCGCCCGCCGGGGCGCTCCCCGGAGCCTTCCCGGGACCCTCCCGGCGGCCCTCGGGGAGCGCCCCGGCGAACCCGTTCGGACCACCCCCCTCCGGCGTGTAGAGTTGTGCGCGGAGGATTCGCCTAGTGGCCTAGGGCGCACGCTTGGAAAGCGTGTTGGGTGCAAGCCCTCAGGGGTTCGAATCCCCTATCCTCCGCAGCGGCTAGCTGCCGAGACGAAGGCCCCGACCGGACACCGGTCGGGGCCTTCGCCGTTCGCGGCCCCGATCCCGGTCCCGGTCGGCCGTTTCCGGGCCGCTCTCCCCCGCCCGGGCGACCGGCCCCCGCGGCCTAAGGCCGGGGGATGTTGCGCAGGTTGGAGCGGGCCATGTCCACCATCGCCCCCACCCCTCCCCGGAGCACGGTCCGTCCCGCGGACAGGGCGAAGCCCGCCACCTGGTCGGCGGTGATGCGGGAGGGGATGGAGAGCGCGTTGGGGTCGGTCACGACGTCCACCAGCACCGGCCCGGGGGCCGCCAGGGCCTCCCTGAGCGCGTCGCGGACCCGGTCGGGGCTCTCCACCCGCAGGGCGCGCATGCCGATCGCCCCGGCGACGGCCGCGTAGTCCACGCGGGGGTGGTCGGTCTGGAAGGAGGGCATCCCGTCCACCATCATCTCCAGCTTCACCATGCCGAGCGAGGAGTTGTCGAACACGACCGTGGTGATCGGCAGGTCGTGCTGGTGGACGGTGATCAGCTCGCCCAGCAGCATGCTCAGCCCTCCGTCGCCGGACAGCGAGACGATCTTCCGGTCGGGCGCCGCGTAGGCCGCGCCGATCGCGTGCGGCAGCGCGTTCGCCATGGTGCCGTGCGTGAACGACCCGATCACCCGGCGGCGGCCGTTCGGGGTCAGGTAGCGGGCGGCCCACACGTTGTTCATGCCCGTGTCGACGGTGAACACGGTGTCCCCGTCGGCCTCCTCGTCGAGGATCCTCGCCACGTACTCGGGGTGGACGGGCGTGTGGTGCTCGATGTCCCTCGTGTACGCGTCCACCACCTTGGTCAGCGCGCGTTCGTGGCGGGCCAGCATGTCGTGGAGGAACCGGGTGGCGGAGGCGGCCGTGCGCTCCCCGACGAGCGGCCTCACGGCGCGCAGGGTCGCCGCGACGTCCCCGTGCACCGCCAGCCGGAGCGGCACCCGGCGGCCGAGGCGGCGCGGGTCGTGGTCGACCTGGACGACGTTCTTCCTGGGCAGGAAGTCGTCGTAGGGGAAGTCGCACCCGAGCATCAGCACCAGGTCGGCGCCGTGCAGGGCCTCGAAGCACGCGCCGTAGCCGAGCAGGCCGATCATGCCGACGTCGTACGGGTTGTCGTACTGGATCCACTCCTTGCCGCGCAGGGTGTGACCGACCGGGGCGTGCACCCGTCCGGCCAGGGCCATCACCTCGTCGTGCGCCTCCCTGGCCCCGGCGCCGCAGAACAGGGCGACCTTGTCGGCGGCGTTGATCAGTTCGGCCAGCGCGCGCACGTCGTCCTCGGCGGGCCAGGCGGTGGCGCGTCCCGCGGCCACCGGGCTGGTGTCGGCCGGGCCCACGGCCTTGCGCCCGGCGATGTCCCCGGGCAGGACGAGGACCGCCGCGCCGGGGGTGCCGAGGGCGTGCTGGACGGCGATCCGGGCCAGGCGCGGCATCTGCTCGGCCTCGGAGACGAGTTCGCGGAACTCGGTGACGTCCGCGAACAGCCTCTCGGGGTGGGTCTCCTGGAAGTAGCCGGTGCCGATCTGGCGCGAGGGGATGTGGGAGGCGATGGCCAGGACGGGGGCTCCGCTGCGCTGGGCGTCGTACAGGCCCTGCACGAGGTGGGTGTTGCCGGGGCCGCACGACCCGGCGCAGACGGCGAGCCCCCCGTCGATCTGTGCCTGGGCCGAGGCGGCGAACGCCGCCGCCTCCTCGTTGCGCACGTGGATCCACTCGATGCCGTCGGTCTCGCGGACGGCGTCGACGACCGGGTTGAGGCTGTCGCCGACGACCCCGTAGATCCGGGTCACCCCGGCGGCGACCAACGTCCGGACGAGCTGTTCGGCGACGGTGTTCCTGGCCACGTTGGTTCCTCCTGGGCGCGTCATCGCAGGTCCGGGGCGCCACGGGGGCGCCCCGGTCCACGCTAGGAGCAGGGACCGGCGCCGTGCCGGACCGCCACGCGCCTCCGTCCGCCTACCCCTACTCCCCTAAATGATTAGTCATCGAGTGGAGTACTCTTCCGGTGCTGTCCACGAGGAGGAGGAGAGGGCATGGAGCTCGAGGGGGACCTGCGCTACGTGGCGCTGGGCGACAGCCACACCGAGGGGGTCGGGGACGGTGACGACGAGACCGGGCTCCGGGGCTGGGCGGACCGCCTCGCCGACCGCCTGGCCGCCACCGGTGCGCGGGTGGAGTACGCCAACCTCGCGGTCCGGGGGCGGCTGGCCCGCCAGGTGCGCGAGGAGCAGCTGGCCCCCGCCCTGGAGATGCGCCCGGACGTGGCCACCGTGTTCGCCGGGGTCAACGACGTGATCCGGTCCGGGTACGACGCCGGGGCGGTGGTCGGCCACATGGAGGCGATGTTCGCCGAGCTGACCGCGTCGGGGGCCCGGGTGGCGACCCTGACCTTCCCCGACATCGCCAGGATCGCCCCGCTGACCAAGCCCCTGCTGCCCAGGGTGCTGGACTTCAACGAGCGCCTGCGCGCCGCGGCCGGGCGGCACGGTGTCGTCGTGGCCGACGTCGCCGCGCACGAGGTGTCCACGGACCGGCGCCTCTGGGCCACCGACCGCCTGCACTGCACGCCGCTGGGGCACGACCGGATCGCCGGAGCGCTGGCCTCCGCGCTGACGCTCCCCGGCGCCGACGGGTCGTGGGCGGACGCCCTGCCCCGGATGCCCGAGCGGAGCGCGCTGCTCGCGGTGGCGGAGGAGGTCCGCTGGCTGGGGACCTTCCTCGGCCCGTGGATCCTCCGACGCCTGCGCGGCCGCTCCTCGGGCGACGGCCGCGCGGCCAAGCGCCCCGCGCTCCTGCCGGTGGAGCCGGCCTGAGCCGGACGCCCGGCGGTCCCGCACCCCCGGGCGCGCGTGGACGCCGTGGCCTCCGGGTCGCGCCGCGGCTCCGCCCCGACCGTGCTCCCGGGCGCGCTCGGACGTCGTCCGCGAACCGTCGCCGGGGCACCGCGCGAGTCATTTTGCAACTTGTTGCATAATGAAGTCGAGGTCGGCCGGACACCGACCGGGCAACCGCGCGAGGAGACGAGCATGAGCGACTACCCCCACCTTCTGGAACCCCTGGACCTGGGCTTCACCACCCTCCCCAACCGCGTGATCATGGGCTCCATGCACATCGGCCTGGAGGAGGCCCCCCAGGGGTTCGAGCGGATGGCCGCCTTCTACGCCGAGCGTGCCCGCGGCGGCGTCGGCCTCATCGTCACCGGCGGCATCGCGCCCAACCCCGAGGGCGCCACCTACACCGGCGCGGCCAAGCTGACCACCGAGGCCGAGGCCGCCGAACACCGCGTGATCACCGACGCCGTGCACCGCGAGGGCGGCCGGATCGCCATGCAGATCCTGCACACGGGCCGGTACGCCTTCAGCGAGCAGTCCGTCGCGCCCAGCGCGATCCGGGCCCCCATCAGCGCGTTCACCCCCCGTGCCCTGTCCGACTCCGAGGTCGAGCAGACCATCGAGGACTTCGCGCGCGCGGCCGAGCTCGCCAGGCTCGCCGGATACGACGGCGTCGAGGTGATGGGCTCCGAGGGCTACCTCGTCAACCAGTTCATCGCCTCCGCGACGAACCACCGGGAGGACCGCTGGGGCGGCTCCTACGAGAACCGGATGCGCTTCCCCGTCGAGATCGTGCGGCGCGTCCGCGAGCGCGTCGGCGACGACTTCATCCTCGTCTACCGGCTCTCCATGCTCGACCTGGTGCCCGGCGGCTCCACGTTCGACGAGGTCGTCCGGCTCGCCAAGGCCGTCGAGGAGGCCGGCGCGACCATCATCAACACCGGCATCGGCTGGCACGAGGCCCGCGTCCCCACCATCGCCACGTCCGTGCCGCGGGGCGCCTACAGCTGGGTGACCCGCAAGCTGATGGGCGAGGTGTCCGTCCCGCTGGTCGCGGTCAACCGCATCAACACCCCGGAGGTCGCCGAGGCCGTCATCGCCGGGGGCGACGCCGACATGGTCTCCATGGCCCGGCCGTTCCTCGCCGACCCGGACTTCGTCGCGAAGGCTGCCGCCGGGACCCCCGAGGAGATCAACACCTGCATCGGCTGCAACCAGGCCTGCCTCGACCACACCTTCAGCCTCAAGATCACCTCCTGCCTCGTGAACCCGCGTGCCTGCCACGAGACCGAACTGGTGCTCTCCCCCACCAGGAACCGCAAGCGCGTGGCCGTCGTCGGCGCCGGCCCCGCCGGCCTCGCCTTCTCCGTGTCCGCCGCCGGGATCGGCCACGAGGTCACCCTGTTCGACGCGGCCGAGGAGATCGGCGGCCAGCTCCGCATGGCCCGCCGCGTGCCCGGCAAGGAGGAGTTCGACGAGACCCTGCGCTACTTCCGGGTGCAGCTGGACAAGCACGGCGTGGACGTGCGGCTGGGGACCACCGTGACCGCCGCCGACCTGACCGGCTTCGACGACGTCGTGGTGGCCACCGGGGTCGTCCCGCGCACGCCGGAGATCCCCGGCGTCGACCACCCCAAGGTGGTCGGCTACGCGGACGTCCTGCGGGGGAACGCGGACGTGGGCGCACGGGTCGCGATCATCGGCGCGGGCGGCATCGGCTTCGACGTCGCCGAGTTCCTGACCGACGGCGGCGAGGGCGCGAGCCGGGACCCCGACGTGTTCTTCCGCCAGTGGGGCGTGGACACCGGCCACACGACGGCGGGCGGGCTCCGGACCCCCGAGCGCCAGGCCCCGCCGCGCACCGTGCACCTGCTCCAGCGCAAGGCGGACAAGGTCGGCGCGGGCCTCGGGAAGACCACCGGGTGGATCCACCGCCTGGAACTGCGCCACCGGGGTGTGGAGATGATCGCCGGCGTCTCCTACGACCGGATCGACGACGAGGGCCTGCACCTGACCGTCGGGGACGACAAGACCGTGCTCGACGTGGACACCGTGGTGCTCTGCGCCGGCCAGGAGCCGCGCCGCGACCTCGCCGACGAGCTGGCGGCGGCGGGGATCGGCGTGCACGTCATCGGCGGTGCGGACGTCGCCGCCGAACTGGACGCCAAGAGGGCCGTCGACCAGGGCACCAGACTGGCCGCCGCGCTGTAGCCGGGGCCCGGCGGAGGGGCCGCTCCCGGGGTGCCCGCGCCCCGGGGCCGGACAGGGAAAATCCGGTTCAAGCCCTCCCCGGCCCCCCGGAACGGGGAGTGAACCCGGGGGACCGGGGTAGCCGTCCCACCATGAGGCTTGGTGAAGGCGTACGCAAGATCGAACGGAACGACGGACTCGACCCCGCGGTCTCCCTGTTCAAGCGGGTGGCGGGGCGCATCCCCCGCGGCCGGGCGCGCGACCTGCTGAACGGTGTGCAGCTCGGGCACCCGGCCCACCCGATCCTGGTCCAGCTGCCCATCGGCGCGTGGATGTCGGCGGTCCTGCTCGACCTCCTGCCGGGGGACAACCGCCGGAGCGCCCACGCGCTGGTGAACACCGGACTGCTGGCCACCCTGCCCGCGGTGGTGAGCGGGCTCGCCGACTGGTCGCAGCAGCACGAGAGGCAGCAGCGCGTGGGCGTGGTCCACGCCGCGTCGAACGCCGCGGGGAGCCTGCTGTTCGCGTCCTCCTCCCTCGCCCGGGCGCGTGACCGCCAGGGCTGGGGGCGGGCCCTGGCCCTGGCGGGCATGGGGGCGGTCGCCCTCGGCGGCTCCCTCGGGGGACACATCGCCTACTACCGGGCGGGCGGCGCCAACAGCGCGGACCACCTGACCGACCTGGTGCCCGGCGGCTGGCACGACCTCGGCCCGCTCGACGGGTTCGACGAGGGGGAGCCCGTGCGCGCCTCGCTGGGCGACGTGCCGGTCGTGGTGGTCCGGACGGGGGACGCCGTGCGGGCGGTGCTGGGGACGTGCACGCACATGGGGGCCCCGCTCGCGGACGGCTCCGTCGTGGACGGGTGCCTGCGCTGCCCCTGGCACGGGAGCGAGTTCGACATGGACGACGGGTCGGTCGTCCACGGTCCGGCGACCGCCGGGCTGGAGACCCTGGAGACGTCCGTCACCGGCGGGACCGTGCGGGTCCGCCACCTTCCGCCCGACGCCTGACGTCCCCGGACCTTCCTAGAATGCGCTCATGTCCCTGCCCCACGCGATCCTGACCGCCCTGCTCGAGAAGCCGTCCTCCGGGCTGGAGCTGACCCGCCGCTTCGACCGCTCGATCGGGTACTTCTGGTCGGCGACCCACCAGCAGATCTACCGGGAGCTGGGCAAGCTCGAGAAGGCGGGGCTGATCAGGGCCCTGGACGGCGAGGGGCCGACCCGGGGGCAGAAGAAGGAGTACGAGGTCCTGCCCTCGGGCCGGGAGGAGCTGGAGCGGTGGGTCGGCGTGCGCGAGGACCCGCGCGCGCCCCGCGACCCCCTGCTGCTGCGCCTGCGCGCGACGGGCGTCGTGGGGGTCGGCGGGGACATGGTGGACGAGCTGCGCCGCCACCGCGCGCTGCACCGGGAGCGGCTGGCCGAGTACCGGGAGTTCGAGAGGCGCGACGCGGCGCGCGGCCACGGGACCGAGCGGGACCGCGTGCACCGCCTGGTGCTCCAGGGCGGGATCGAGCTGGAGCTCTTCTGGCTCACCTGGCTCGACCGGGCCCTCGCCGACCTGGAGGGCGCCGGCTGAGCCGCGTCCGCGGCGGAGGCCCCGGGCGGTCGCGGCGTTGCGGCCGTCCACGCGCCCCGGCGGCGCAGGGGCCGGGGCACGGCCCGGGTCGGGGCCGGACGCGCCCGGCGGAGCGGTACGCGCCCCGCTCCGCCTCCGCTCACCGGGGAGCGGGCGCCGCCGACTCCGACAGGTCCTCGGGCAGGCGCACGCGCGGCCGCAGCGGCACCAGCCGCGACTGCAGGACCATGGTCGCCGCCCCGATCGCGGGTGCCGTCGCCGCCGACGCGGACAGGCGCACCTCGACGGGGTGGCTGGCGCGGGCGAAGAAGGCGCCCTCCAGCTCGGACCTGATCGCGGGCAGGTAGACGGACCCCGCCACCGCCAGGCCCGGCCCCGTCAGCACGAGCAGGTCCAGGTCCATGACGTTGGCCAGCGTCCGCACCGCCGCCGCCAGGTACCGGGCGGAGCGCTCCAGGAGGGCGCGCGCGGTCGGCTCGCCGCGACGCGCGGCCCGGACCACGGCGGCGAACTCCGCCGCCTCGGACCGCTCCGCGCGCCCGCCGCCCCCGGGGCCGTCCGTCGGGCCGCCGTCCGTGCCGCCGGCCCCCGCCGCCCCCAGCCCGGCGGCGCGCGCCAGTCCGGCGTCCGCACGCGCGGCACGCACCACCGCGGCGGGCCCGGCGAGCGCCTCGACGCATCCGCGCGCGCCGCACCAGCACGGCGGGCCGTCCACGTCCAGGCACACGTGCCCGATCTCCCCGGCGTTCCCGCTGGCCCCGTGGTAGGGGATGCCGTCGACCAGGATCCCGGCGCCGATGCCGGTCCCCATGTACACGGCGGCGAAGACCGACGTCTCGCCGACGCCTCCGGACCAGTACTCGCCGAGCGCGGCGGCGGTCGCGTCGTTGCCGGGCACCACGGGCAGGCCGCAGGCCCTCTCCAGCTCCTCCGCCACGGGGAAGTGCGCCCAGTGCCGCATCGACGGCAGCGGCCTCGCGCCCCCGGTCGCGGAGACGAGCCCCACGCCCAGGACCCGGTCGCGCTCCACCCCGGCCCCCTCGACCAGCGAGTCGACCTGGCGGGCCGTCCGGGCGACCATCGCGGCGGGGTCGTCGCCGCCCGCGTCGGCCCTGGTCACCCTGGACACGACGGCGCCGGTGAGGTCGGTGAGCGCGTACGTGACGCCCATCGGGTCGAGGTGCACGCCGACGGCGTACCGGGCCCCGTGGTCGAGCTGGAGCAGCACGCGCGGCTTGCCCCCGGTCGACTCGGCGCGGCCGGTCTCGCGGACCAGGCCGTCGTCGATGAGCGCGCGGACGACCGTGGAGATGGTCGCCCCGGTGAACCCGGTCGCGGCCACCAGCCCGGCCCGGCTGATGGTGCCCGCCGCCCGGATGACGTCGAGGACCGCCGCCCTGCTCGTGGTGTGGGGGGTGGCGCGTGATGGACCGCCCAAGGGAACCTCCGCCGCTTCCGTGCCGTGGCGTCCGCGCGGGGAGCGGCCTCGGTGTACGCCCAGAGGCCCTGCCGCCGCGCCCCGGCGGGGCGCGTACCAGCGTACCGCCGCACGCGCCCCTCCCCCCGGGGGCGGTCGCCCGGCCCCCGGCAGGCGGCCCGCGACCGGGCATCCGGGGAGGCCGGCGCGGACCAGCCCGCGGGCCGATCGGCGGGGCGCAGGCCCCGTCCGTGAGCGGGGGCGCGGACCGCTCACCTCCGACGGGGTCACCGCACCCCATTGACTTAGTTAGTTCATCGAAGTAAGAATCTCCGGAGTGGTCCGGCGCACATCGGCGCGCCCGGCCGCCGACGGCCCGCCTCCCCCGGGCGGCCGTCCCCACACCCCCGGAGAGGCAGAGGATGATCCGCCGCACCCTGCATGACGGCTGGCTGCTGACGAGCGCCACCGGAACCGTCCCCGAGCACATCGCGGGGCGCTCCGTCCCGGCCCTGGTACCGGGAAGCGCGCACCTCGACCTGCTGGCCGCCGGGCTCATCCCGGACCCCTACCTCGACTCCAACGAGACCGAGCTGGCCTGGGCCCACCGCGTGGGCTGGCGCTACACCCTCACCTTCGACGCCGAGCAGGCCGCCCCCTCCGAACACGTGGACCTGGCCTTCGACGGCCTCGACACCGTGGCCACCGTCGAGCTCAACGGGGTGGAGCTGGGGACCACCGCCAACATGCACCGCGGCTACCGCTTCCCCGTGGGCCGCGTCCTCCGCGAGGGCTCCAACGACCTCACCGTCTCGTTCCGGCCCGCGCTGGAGTACGCCGAGGAGGTCCGCGACGCACTCGGCGCGCGCCCCCACACCAACACCCACCCGTACAACATGGTCCGCAAGATGGCCTGCTCCTTCGGATGGGACTGGGGCCCCGACTTCCAGACCGCGGGGATCTGGAAGCCCGTGCGCCTGGAGCGCTGGAGCACCGCCCGCCTGGCCTCCGTCCGCCCGCTGGTCACCGTCGGCGAGGACGGCGTCGGCCGGGTCGAGGTCCACGCCGACGTCGAGCGCTCCCTCACCGAGGCCCCGGCCGCCCTCACCCTGACGGCCGAGGTCGCCGGGCACACGGCCACCGCGACCCTGGCCCCGGACGCCGACACCGGCGTCGTCGTCGTGGAGGTCCCCGACGCCCGCCTGTGGTGGCCGGTCGGCTACGGCGACCACCCCCTGTACGACCTGGCCGTCACCCTCGCCCCGGGCGGCGACGCGTCCGCCGGCTCCGACGCCCCGGCGGCCCTGGACACGGCCGAACGCCGGATCGGCTTCCGCACCGTCACCGTGGACACCGAGCCCGACGAGCACGGCACCCCCTTCACCGTCACCGTCAACGGCAGGCCGATCTTCGTCAAGGGCGCCAACTGGATCCCCGACGACCACTTCCTCACCCGGATCACCCGCGACCGCCTCGCCCGGCGCGTGGACCAGGCCGTCGACGCGCACATGAACATGCTGCGCGTGTGGGGCGGCGGGATCTACGAGAGCGAGGACTTCTACGACGTCTGCGACGAGCGCGGCGTCCTCGTCTGGCAGGACTTCCTCCTCGCCTGCGCGGCCTACCCGGAGGAGGAGCCGCTGCGGAGCGAGTTCGAGGCCGAGGCACGCGAGAACGTCGCCCGCCTCACCTCGCACGCCTCGCTCGCCCTCTGGAACGGCGGCAACGAGAACCTCTGGGGCTTCATGGACTGGGGCTGGCAGGAGCAGCTCGGCGACCGCACCTGGGGCCACGGCTACTACACCGACCTCTTCCCCCGGATCGTCGCCGAACTCGACCCGACCCGCTTCTACTCCGCGGGCAGCCCGTACAGCCCCGGGTTCGCCCCGGACGACGTCCACCCCAACGCCGAGGCGCACGGCACCCGCCACGAGTGGACCGTCTGGAACCAGACCGACTACCGGGCCTACCAGGACCACGTCCCCAGGTTCTGCTCCGAGTTCGGCTTCCAGGGCCCCCCGACCTGGACCACCCTCACCGACTGGGTGCACGACGAGCCGCTCACACCCACCTCGCCCGCCTTCCTCCTGCACCAGAAGGCCGAGGACGGCAACGGCAAGCTCGACCGGGGGTACTCGGCCCACCTGCGCACCCCGCGCACCTTCGAGGACTGGCACTGGGCCACCCAGCTCAACCAGGCCCGCGCGGTCGCCTTCGGCATCGAGCACTTCCGGTCCTGGTGGCCCCGCACCTCCGGGGCCCTCGTCTGGCAGCTCAACGACTGCTGGCCGGTGACCTCCTGGGCGGCCGTGGACGGCGACGAGAGGCCCAAGCCCCTCTGGTACGCGCTCCGCCGCGCCTACGCGCCCCGCATGCTCACCGTCCAGCCCAGGGACGGGCGCCTCGTCGTCATCGCCGTCAACGACACCGACGAACCCTGGACGGGCCCCCTCGACCTGCGGCGCCAGGGCTTCGGGGGCGAGGTGCTCCACACCGGGAGCGCACAGATCTCCGTGCCGCCCCGCTCGACCGCCGAGGTCGAGCCGGAACGGCGGCTCCTCGCCCCCGCCGACCCCGACCGGGAGGTCTTCGTGGCCGCGTCCGGGGAGGTGCGCGTCGTCCACACGTTCCGGGAGGACCGCCACCTGGCCTACGACCCCGAGGCCCTGACCGCCGTGGCGGTCCCCGTCCCGGGCGGCTACCGGGTGGACGTGCGCGCGTCCTCGTTCGCCCGCGACGTCTCGGTGCTCGCCGACCGGGCGGCCCGCGACGCCGAGGTGGACGACATGCTCGTGGACCTGCTGGCCGGGGAGACGCACAGCTTCACGGTGCGGACCGGGGCGGAGATCGACCCCCTCTCGCTGACCACGGCGCACGTCCTCCGCTCGGCGAACACGCCGCACGCGTCGGCGAAACAGGTCTGATGGGCCGTCCCGAACCCGTCGGCGCGGTCGGGCTGGTCCTGGCCCGGCCGCGCCGCCTGCTCAGCGCGGAACCGTTCTTCATGGAGTTCGTCGCCGGGATCGAGGAGCGCGTGGCCGCCCGCGACATGGCGTTCCTGCTGCACCTGGTGACCGACGCGGACGCCGAGGAGGCCACCTACCGCCGGTGGGCGGAGCGGCGCCTGGTCGACGCGGTGGTCGTGGTCAACCTCGCTGCGGAGGACGCGAGGCCCGCCCTCCTGCGCGGGCTCGGCCTGCCGACGGTGCTGGCGGGCGTCCAGGAGCCCGACCCCCCGGGCGCCCCGGCGGTCCGCACCGACCACGTGACCCCGGTCCGGGAGGCCCTGGCACGCCTCCTGGACCTGGGGCACCGGCGGATCGCCCGGGTGTCCGGGCCCGCCCGGCTGCTGCACACCCGTGCCCGCACCGCGGCCCTCGCCGAGGGCTGCCGCCGGGCCGGGATCGCCGCCCCCGTCGTCCTGGAGGGCGACTACTCGCACGAGGAGGGCGCACGGCTCACCCGGGAACTGCTCGGCCGCGAGCGGCCCCCGACGGCGATCCTGTACGACAACGACGTCATGGCCGTCTCCGGCCTGGAGGCCGCCCGCGACATGGGCGTCTCCGTCCCCGGGCAGGTCAGCATGGTCGCGTGGGACGACTCGACCCTGTGCCGCCTGTCCTCTCCGGCGCTGACCAGCGTGAGCGTGGACGTCTACCGGTACGGGACGGAGGTCGGCGCGTCTGCGCTGGAGTGCGCCGACGGCCTCCCCGTCGCGGAGCGGTGGTCTCCCGCGGCGGCCTTCGCGGCCCGCGGGAGCACGGGCCCGGCCCCCGCCCCGTAGCGGGAGGGCGCGGGCGGCGGGGCGGGCCGCCCGCGCCCCGGGCCGGGTACGGCCGGAAGGCCCGCCGCCCCGAACCCGCGGACGAGAAGACCGCCCCCGGCGAACCGGGGGCGGTTGAGCGGTGACCTCGCACCCGGGGGCACCCTGCCCAGCGAAGCCGCCCTCGTCCGCCAGTACGACGTCTCCCGGGGGACGGCCCGTCAAGCCCTCTCCGCGCTGGAGGCAACCGGACTTGTCATCGCCGTCCACGGCAGGGGCCGGTTCGTCCAAGGGCCGGAAACTCCCACCGGCTGGCCCGGTACATGCGGAACATGTTCGCTGGACGCGGGAGCTCGCGCGAGAACTGCTCGAAGGACCGCTTCCCCGTCGCTGGGCGCCCTCCTCTGGGGCAGCCGAACAGGTGCGCTCCCCGTACCCGCCCCTCGCCGCTGCTGACGGCGTCGCTGCGGTTCGTGGAACGGCGCCTGGCCGAGGATCGCGGCCCCTCACCCGATGTAGGTCGGCCCTCCGGCAAGGAAGTGCTCCACGCGCAAACGCATGGACCGGTCCATCCGGTAGCCGGTCAGCTCGTGCTTGGGCACCCAGACGACTTCCCTGGACTCGTCGCTCGGCGTGGGCTCACCCGCGAGCGGATATGCCGCGAACACGAGCGAGAACTCCTGCCGCGCTTCGCCGTCGCTCGTGTAGTAGATGATGTGCTTCGGGTCGCTGTAGATGCCGATGGTGCCGGTGATCACGCAGGTTATGCCGGTCACCTCCAGCGTCTTCCGAACGGCGGCGTCGGGCACGGAAGCGCCCAGACCCAGCGCACCGCCAGGGACGGCCCAGTTGTCGTTGTCGGTACGGCGGATCATCAGCACCTCGTCGCGCTCGTTGACCACGAACACGTTCACCGACGGGACGAGATTGTTCGCCGTCGGGGCCTTGGGGTCGTCGTAGTAGTCGATCCGCTTGCCCACGGGTCTCTTTCCGGCTTCTTCAGCCGGCTGAGCCATCATCGTCCGCACCTGATCGCGAACCGCATCAGGTGAGATGCCGAGGCCACGGAGCAACTTGGCTCCCGTTCCTCGCTTCTTACGCAGCAGCGCCAGAAGAACATGCTCCGGTTCGAGTTCGTCTGCTCCGGAGCTTCGAACCTCGGTCGCGGCGTGCTGAAAGGCCGTCGTTACTTCAGACGAGAACGGCAGATAACCCTCACCCGCGCCGCCCCTCCTGGGCTTGGTGATCTTGAGAACTTCGATCACAGCAGCATCGTCGCGAACGCCCAAGCCCACCAGGGTTTCGGCGGCGGCTCCCTCTCCGTCCGACAGGATTCCCAGCACCACATGCTCTGGCCCGATCACCTGGTGATTGAACCTCTTGGCCTCTTCCTGGGCGAAGACGACAACGCGCCGGGCGCGGGGGCTGAACAGCTCGAACATGGCCGAGGCTCCTGGATCACTCACGAGGGGATGCTTGGTCCCCTACCTTCTCGTAGCTCTCCAGGCGGATGCCGAACAGGCTCCCGCCCAAGACGACTCCCATCGTCCTGGCGGTCAGCCCGCTCGCCCGTGCGCCTGCTCCTGGATCTGCTGCGACAGATGAGCCCATACTCCGTGCACCTGCTCACGGACCAACTCCGGGGAAACACCGAGGCCGCGCAACACGGGAAGCGCCGCGCCGTGGTCCTCGTGGAGCAGACCGAGCAACAGGTGCTCCGTGTCGATGAAGTCGTGCCGCACCTGCAACGACTCGTACAGCGTCTGTTCCAGGGACTTCCTGGCGTCGGGGGAGAAGGGCAGGTAGGACCGGAAACGCCATCGTCCACGACCACCGGTCCTGACCACCTCGGCCCGGACGGTTCCGTGGTCCAGGCTCAAGCTCCCCAGGACGCCGGCCGCGATCCCCGTTCCCTGCTTCAGCAGTCCGAGCAACAGGTGCTCGGTGCCGATGTGGTTGCGCCTGAGTTCCACGGCCTCTTCGCGCGCCAGGACGGTGACGTCCTTCGCCTGTTGGGTGAACCGATCGAACATGGTCAGGGCTCCTGGGTCGCTCAAGAGGGGATGCTCGGTCCGGACGAGGACATCACCGCGATGGCTGATCGCTACGGGGCGGGCTCCTCCGTCGCTGGGGAGACGGAACGTTGAACTCGGTCGTGACGACGAAGCAGCCAGTAGTGCATCGGTGCCCACACCGACATGACTCCGGCGAACAGCATGTGCGGCCACATCGGCTCCCCCATGAGGGGGCTGGCCCACACCAGCATGATCAGAGCACCGACGAACATCATTCCGGCAGCTGCCCTCAGCACCAGAAGTTCAAGGGGACTGCGTACGGTCACGAGGGCTCCCACTCTGTACGTGTGTCCAGTTGTGCCGGCAGCAGGCTACGCGGCTGGCTCTGCCTCGGAGGGAGGGGCGGGTTCCTGGGCCCGTTTCGCCAAACGCAGTTGTCGGTACTCCACCACGAGGAACACCAGCGTGATGGAGCACATGATGCCGCCCCACCACGTCATAACCGACCCGCCTATCAAGGCTTCGTCGCCACCCCACTTGCGGGTGGGCCGATGCCGACGCCTACCGGTAAGTCAACGAGGGCCGAACGCCTCGCGCAACCCCTGGCCCGTGAGGTGGCCGAACAGGTCGCCGCCGACCACGGCGTGCGCATCCGCCCCGTCTCTCTCCGACGCACGAACATCGCCACCGGTGCCACCGAGGTGATCGACGCCCCCTGCGGCTCCACCCTGGAATCGCGCTGCCCGACCTGCGCCCGGCATAAGAGGTCGCTACGGCGGACCTGGTACGAAGAGGGCCGACGCCTGTTCCCCGACCGCCTGGACGAGGTGGCCGACGCGATGGACGCCGGCCCGTGTGAAGGCTCTCGCCACCGCCGCGTGAGGATCCTGACGGAGCCTCCCCGGGGATCGAACCCCGGACACGCGAAAGGCCGGTCTCTCCGACCGTGTGCACCGTATGTGCACCGGCCCGGATCAACCGGCCCTCGCTACCTCTACCGGCCCTACGCTCACCTGCGTGAACTTCGGCCTCGTGCGGTGGAGGAGGGATTTGAACCCTCGAAGGGTTGCCCCTTACCCGCTTTCGAGGCGGGCGCCATCGGCCACTAGGCGACTCCACCGCGAGCAACTCTACCGGATGCTCCGCCGTGCGGAAAACCGGATGGCGCGAGCGGTTCCGGCGGCGTCCCGGACGTCCTCCGGGGCGGGCTGGTCAGCCGCGGTCCCGACCCCCGCGGCGGTGCTCGAAGAACGCGGTCAGGAGTTCGGCGCACCTCGCCGCGACGTCCGCGCCGACCAGGTCGGGCGGCACCACCTCCGGCCGGTGGTTGAGCCGCGGGTCGCGGACCACGTCCCACACCGACCCCACAGCGCCGGCCTTGGCGTCCCGCGCGCCGAAGGCCAGGCGGTCCACCCGGGAGAGCACCGTCGCGCCCGCGCACATCACGCAGGGCTCGAGGGTGACGACCAGCGTGCAGCCGCTCAGGCGCCACTCACCGCGTGCGCGGGCCGCGGCCCGCAGGGCCAGCACCTCGGCGTGCGCCGTGGGGTCGCCCGCCGCCTCGCGTTCGTTGTGCCCCGTCCCCAGGACCGCGCCCGCGGCGTCCAGGACGATCGCCCCCACCGGGACGTCGCCCGTGGCCAGGGCTAGCTCGGCCTCGGCGACCGCCGTCCACAGCGCGGCGTCGAGGACCCCGCGGTCGTCCACGTCACAGCCTCATGGCGTCGAGGATGTCGCCGAACCCGGCCCGCTCGGCCACGACGGCGAGGACGTCGGCGGGAAGGACGCCGCTGCCGACGGACAGCGAGCGCAGCTCGTCGCCGTCCACGCCCAGGTCGGTGATCAGGTCGCCGTCGCCCACCGGTACCGGGTTGGGGCGCGCGCCCGCGCTCTCCGAGGGCTGCGGGGCGCCGAGGGCGCCCGCTTCGGAGAGGACCGAGGCCACGGGGTGGTCGTGGACCACACGGCCGTCCGAGAGGTACACGCGCGGCTCACCGCCGTCGTCCGAGGCGCGCACGACGGCGAACCACTCGTCGTCGGCTTCCACCAGAAGGAGCGCGCTGTCGCTGCCCCGCTCTGCGGCGAAGTCGAGCATCAGGTCGGTGACGTCGTCGATGACGTCCACGTCCCCGAGTTCGACCTCGGTTCCCCGCCATGTCTTCCCGTTGGGGGCGAAGACAGCTGCGAAGGTCGACACCGCGTGCTCTCCTGTTCTCCAGGGTGTTTTACCAGGGGTCCCTTACCCCATCCCGTCCAGGACACGCTGGAAGGACTGTGCGAATCCGAGGCGTTCGGACACGCTCGCCAGGACCTCGTCGGGGTACAGGTCGAGATCGCCCGCGAGGGCGCCGAGCTCCATCTCGTCCAGGCCGAGGTCGGCGACGATGGACAGGTCACCGGCGGGGAGCACCTGGTCGAGGTCGTCGTCGTCGGGGAGGTCGATGTCCAGGTAGTCGAGGACGTCCCTGGCGACCTGCCAGTCCACCGACGCGGTGACGTCGGAGAGGAAGAGGGAGACGTCCTCCCCGTAGACCCGCACGATGATGAAGAAGTCGTCGCCGACCGAGACCAGTCCGAGGGAGCCGCTGATGCTCGGTTGCTGGCGCAGTGCGTGGATCAGGCCCTTCAGGTCGTGCGTCAGCGTCACGGGGAGGAGGTCGACGTCCCAGTACTCCTCTTCCCTGTACGCGACCGCCGCGAAATCACCCGAGTCGTCGTCACCATGATCGAGTACTGTCATCGTCACCCCAACCCGGCCGGTGTATCGGTGCGGACGAGGAAGAGCCGCGCCCGCGCGAGTGCAATGGTAACGATCACTCCCGCTCCGCCGCCTCCCTCGGTCCGTGTCAGTCCGGACCACGCTCTCATGAGAACGGGGCCCGCGCTGCCGCCCCGGCGGTTCCGTCGGGCCGCCCCGGGAGCGGACGGGCGCCCCCGCAGGTCCACCGCGTGACAGGCGCGGCTCCGGGACGCCCTGTTCCGGGTGGTACGCGCGGTTAGACTCGGGCGGACCCCCATCCCCAGCCACCGTCCCGTTATCCCAGCTCACCCGGAGAACGCCTTGGAAACCCTGGTCGTCGACCATCCCCTGGTCGCGCACAAACTGACCACCCTGCGCGACGTGCGGACCGACTCACCGACCTTCCGGCGCCTGACCGACGAGCTGGTGACCCTGCTCGCCTATGAGGCGACCCGCGACGTCCGAGTGACGGACGTCACCATCAGGACTCCTCTCGTGGAGACCACCGGAACACAGCTGACGCGTCCCACGCCCCTCGTGGTCCCGATCCTGCGCGCGGGTCTGGGCATGCTCGACGGGATGACCCGCCTGCTCCCGACCGCGGAGGTCGGCTTCCTGGGCATGGCCCGCGACGAGGACACGCTCCAGCCGGCGACCTACGCCGACCGGCTGCCGCAGGACCTGTCCGGCCGCCAGTGCTACGTGCTGGACCCGATGCTGGCCACCGGCGGCACCCTGGCAGCCGCGCTCAAGCTCCTGGTGGAGAGGGGCGCGGACCACGTCACCGCGATCTGCCTGCTCGCCGCCCCCGAGGGACTGGTCGCGGTGGAGCAGAAGCTGGCCGAGACCCTGGCGCCGGACCACGGTGCCACCCTGCGCGTGGTGACCGCCGCGGTGGACGAACGCCTGGACGAGAACGGGTTCATCCTCCCGGGGCTGGGCGACGCGGGCGACCGCCTGTACGGCTGCGCCTGAGCCCTCCCCTCGACCCCAGGAGCCTCAGCGCCCAACCGGATCACCGGTTGGGCGCTTTTTCGGCTCTTTTGAACGCCGGACGAATGATCGACCGAAAATCGGGCATTGAACCCGGAGGCAGCCGCGTCAGACCAGGTGGCGCACCCCTCCGGACGCAAGCGTCGACACGGCTTGCATTAGCCGAATTCATTTCGAGATTGGAACGTAACAGATTAGAGTGATCATGGTTCCTGACCACCCATAACCGCGAAGGACAGCCGGACCGAAACCACGCCGCACGGCCGGGGTCCGCCGGAGCGGAGGCCCGTGTCCGCTTCCTGCGCGGCGTTCAGGCAACCCTCCGCCGACTACCCAAAGACCCCGACCGCGCACGCTGCGCCATCAGCCCCCACGGCCCTCAAGGAGTGAGATGCCCGAGACCCCCTCCCCCTCGACCGACCGCGACCCCCGCTACGGCTCCGTCGTCGACCGACTGTCCACGGAGTTCTCCGGCGTCCACCACGATTCCACCGTCACCCGTTGCGTCGACGCCGCCAGACACGGCGCCGAGGACGTCATGGGCCGGGCCACCCCCGATCTCGTCGAGCGGATCGCCCGGCAGCACCTCCAGGTGCTCGCCCTGGCCTTCGCCGAGCAGCACTAGGGATCTGCTCCGCACGAACCACGAGTTTCGGCCCGACCGTCACTCGCCTCCGGCCGGGGAACCAATCGGTCCCGGGGAAGTCCCTCCCTTCTCCGGACAAACCATCCCTAATGCCCTGACCTGCGAGGGGCTTCGACCGTATTCCGGTCGACCGAACACTGGTTCACCAACACCACCGGAACCGGACAGAGCCCGCAAGCGCGGTAGGCCGGACATACCGCCACGCCGAGGGTGCGCCCCAGGCTTTACGGGCATCATTGTCAATGGAACAATCACTGCTGGGTTGGTGGGTCAGGTGGATTCCAAGGGGAGTCAGTCGTGGCGAAGTTGAAGAAATGGGGCGGCTACGCTCTCATCGGTTTCGTGGCGTTTTATCTGCTCACGCAACCTGAAAGCGCCGCTGGTGTGATCCAGAGCGCGTTGGGCGGTCTGATGGGTGGCGCGGAGTCCATGTCCCGCTTCGTCAACGCACTGCTGCCGTAGTGGGGATGGACGGGTGCCATGCGGCTCGTAGCGTCGAGTAACAGCGCTCCGGCGTCGGTCAACCGTTACCTTCTGCCGCACGAGCAGGACGTCGTGACCATCCGTCGGCACCCCGCGGTCCTCATCGGACCGGTCGGGGCCGTCCTCGGTGCGTTGATCGTCGCCGGCATCATCAGCAACACCCAGATCGCGGACAGCGCCGCGGCTCTGGCGATCATCTGGTGGCTGTGGCTGCTGGTGCTGGTGTGGTTCGTCTGGCGGGTCGCGGAGTGGTCCGTGGACTACTTCGTCATCACGTCGGCGCGCCTCCTGCTGACCACGGGGCTGATCACCCGACAGGTCAACATGATGCCGCTGGGCAAGGTCACGGACATGAGGTTCGAGCGGACCCTGGTGGGCCGCTTCCTCGGCTACGGCACCTTCGTGATGGAGTCCGCCGGTCAGGACCAGGCCCTGAGCCGGATCTCCTTCATCCCGTACCCGGAACAGCTCTACCTGGAGGTCGTGGGGCTCATCTTCAAGGAGTGAGCCGCCGCAGGTCCCGACCACCGTCACGGGGCATCCGCCGAGGGCGGATGCCCTTCGTCGTGCTCCGGGCTCCCCGTGCCGGCCGCGGCCCCGGGTGCGGACCCTGGCGCGGGGCCGCCCCGCCTGATTCGCCCTTCGTTCACCTTCCGTTCACCTTGCCTCGAGGCCACACCTCCCTGCCCTCGCACCGCAGCCGCCCGCATGCCGGGAGGCCCGCCCACACCGCCCCGGCATGGGAGAACACCCCCCGGGGAAGAACCCCTTTCAGATCCGCAACACGGCATCCCTACCCAGCGGGCGCGAACCTTCGCAAGCCAATCGAATTGACGCGAAGGTGAACATAGGGTTAACTCATAACATCTGATACGGAAACGAGGAGGGCCCATGGCGCGCTGGACAGACCGTGCACCACACCCCACTCGCTCCGCGACGCCCCGTCGGCGTATCCGCCCCGCGGCTGCGACCCGCCGTCTCTCCGGCCTTACGCCCGAGCCCGTGCACGTCCCGCAACCGCGCGAGGACGCCGACGCCATCGCGTCCGAATACCCGATCATGCACTGGGTGCTGGTCACCGACCACAACGGTCGGACCCGCCCGGAGGCCCGCTGGCTGTAGCCGCACGAGCGACCGTCGAGTGAGCCCTTCGCCACCGCGGCGAGTGCTCCGGAGTTCATGAAGAGCGAGTGACGTGAAGGGGCCGCCCCTGCGGGGGCGGCCCCTTCACGCGTCCCGGAACCGGCCCCCGAACCGGACAACGCCACTCCGCCGCTAAAACGGTTTGGCAATTAATCAGAATCCGGTCGTCCGCATATAGGCCCCGAAGCGCCGACCGAGAGTGATCCCCGTCTCACCGAAAGCACACTTGACGCCAGGCAAAACGAGACGTACCGTCTTGCACATGAGGCTGTACATCTTCCTGTAGATCCGCGCCAGACGCCCGCGTCCGAGCACCGCCGCACCCGCTGCCCAGCGGCGACACCCCTGTCGCCCCTCCGGCACCGTGCGGCTCCGCCGGCGTCGCCGTACCGCGGTCGATCCAGGGAAGCCTCAGCGTTCCCGCTGTACCGGACCCCGTCTCGCCCGTGCGAGCCCTGTCCGAAACCAGCCGGCACGCGTGCTCCTCCGGCGATCCGCGGCCCCGTACCGCCAGACCGCACCGCAGCCCAGGAGGCGCGCACATGCACACCGCCGCACTTCGAGCACACTCCCAGCTCACCCTCGACGAGATCACCAAACGCTACGACGACCACACCGTCCTCGACCGTGTCACCCTGACCATCGGCCCGGGCGAACGCGTCGGAGTCATCGGGGACAACGGATCGGGCAAGAGCACCCTGCTGCGCCTGCTGGCGGGCGAGGAGCGCCCCGACAACGGGGACCTCACCGTCAGGGCGCCCGGCGGGGTCGGCTACCTGCCCCAGACCCTGGAGGGGGTCGGCGTGCGGACCGGCACCGTGGCGGACGCGATCGACTCCGCACTCGCCGACCTGCGGGACCTGGAGGCGCGGCTGCGCGTGGCCGAGGCCCGCCTCGGCTCCGCCACGGCCCGGGAGATGGACGGCTACGGCGACCTGCTCGCCGAGTTCGAGACACGGGGCGGTTACGACGCCGACGCGCGCGTCGACGCCGGGCTCCACGGCCTGGGCCTTCCCGGACTGGACCGCGAGCGCCCGCTGCGCACGCTCTCCGGAGGGGAGCGCTCACGTCTGGCCCTGGCCGCGATGCTGGCGGCCTCGCCCGAACTGCTCCTCCTGGACGAGCCCACCAACGACCTGGACGACCGCGCGGTCGCCTGGCTGGAGGACCGGCTCCGGAACCACAGGGGCACGGTGGTCGCCGTCACCCACGACCGCGCCTTCCTCGCCGGAGTCACCGACACCGTCCTGGAGGTCGACCACGACCTCCACCGGATCAACAGGTACGGCAACGGGTACTCCGGGTTCCTGGCCGCGAAGGCGGCGGCCCGGGCCCGGTGGATCCGGGAGTACCAGGACTGGAGGGCCGACCTGGCCAGGCAGAGGACGCTGGCGGACAACGGCGTCGCCGCGCTCCGGGCCATCCCGCGCAAGGTGGACAAGGCCGCGTTCGGGCACGGCGGGTTCAGGATGCGCAGTCGGGCGCACGGCTCCATGAGCCGTATCCGCAACGCCAAGGAGAGGCTGGAGAGGCTGGCCTCGGACCCGGTGGCTCCGCCTCCGGTCCCGCTCCGCATGACCGCCGAGTTCACCGGGGCCCCGCAAGGGGAGCCCGGCCCGGCGCCGGTCGCCGAACTGGAGCGGGTGCGGGTCGACCACCGGCTCGACGTCCCCGCACTGGAGCTGGCACCGGGTGAGCGCGTCCTGGTCACCGGCCCCAACGGGGCGGGGAAGTCGACCCTGCTCCGGGTCCTCGCCGGGGAGCTGGCCCCCGGCCCGGGTCGGGTCTCCGTCCCGGCGAGGGTCGGCTTCCTGAGGCAGGAGGACGGTGTGTCCCCCTCCCGGCGGACCGTGCTCCAGGCGTACGCGTCCGGCCGCCCCGGCCCCGCCGAGGAGCACCGGGAGGAACTGGCCTCGCTCGGACTGTTCCGCCCCAAGGAGATGGACCAGGCGGTGGCGTCGCTCTCGGTCGGGCAGCGCCGCCGGATCGAGGTGGCCCGACTGGCGTCGGGGGTCCACGACCTCCTGCTGCTGGACGAGCCGACCAACCACCTCTCCCCCGGTCTCGTGGAAGAGCTGGAGGAGGCGTTGTCGCACTTCACCGGGGCTCTGGTGATCGTGACACACGACCGGACGATGCGCGGGAGGTTCGCCGGCCGCCACCTGGAGATGCGGGAGGGGATGATCGTCGGGGACTCCCGGTGAGACGGCCGTGACTCTTTGTCGACAAATCGGCTTGACCACAAATAGGCAAAGAGGCTGACCGATAAACGGGGCCCGTCGCGGGGCGGCGGGCCCCTCCTCCGGATACACCGTCGACGCCCTCGACCTGTACCGGGAGGGGTGCGACCCGGTCCTGCGCCCCGGGGACGAACCCGGCCGGGCGGACCCCTCCGAGGAGTACGCGGCGCACGGCTTCGACACGTCACTGGACATCCAGCTGCGCGTGGGGATCTCCGAGTTCTGCGGGATCACCGGGGCCGCCGTGCACCTGGTGCACGACAGCCTGGGCTCACCCGACCTGGACGGCGTGGACGCGGCCGTGGACGCGACGGCCTATCCGGGCGCCATGTCGACGAACCGGCTGTAGTGGCCCTGGAAGGCCACGGTCACGTCCGCCGTGGGGCCGTTGCGGTGCTTGGCCACGATGATGTCGGCCTCGCCCGCCCGCGGCGACTCCTTGTCGTGCACGTCCTCGCGGTAGAGCAGGATGACCATGTCCGCGTCCTGCTCGATGGAGTTGTGGACGCTGATGCCGTTCGCGACAAAGTTGTGGGTGCCCTCCACCGTGGCGTCGAACACCTCTCGTTCTCCCAAAGGTTCGATCTCCACGACCTCGTCCCAGAAGACGTCGTTCGTGGCCAGGAGTTCCAGATCGCCGTCGTCGAGCACGGCTGCCACCCTGGACAGCCGCGTCCGGCTGGGGGCGGACTTCCACATCGCACTGCCGCAGAACTCCGTCTCCATGGCGGTGGAGAACTGCCTGTGCGTCATGCCCTTGGCGCCGATGGTCGTCCGCACCCTGTCCCACACCTGCACGGGGATCGTGTCCAGGTTGGTGTTGCCCCGTCGACCCTCCATGCCGGCCACGCACTCTGCAAGCCGCGCCGACCGGGCACCGTGGCATCCGACGACCTCCGCGAAGCGGCGCTGGTTGTCCATCCCGTAGACGTCAAGGGTGTAACAGACCCGGTAGCCGCTCTTCCGCACCTTCTTGATCCGCGTCATGATGCCGAGCCTGGCGAGCAGTACGGCGATGCCGTCGACCAGACGACGGCTCGTGGTCGAGTAGTAGATGCGTGCCTGGCCGCCCTTCTCGTTCCAGTAGGCGCTGCCGTCCGTCGCCCACAGATGCCGGAGGAACAGGCCGATCTGGCGGTCGGAAAGGGAGTACACCCCCTCGGGAACGAACTTCTCGTGGCTGCGCAGTCCGAACAGCCCCAGACCGTCCAGCCACGCTGCGATGGGGTTCCGCTTCCCGTGCGTCAGCCGGAAGGGGGCCGGTAGCCGGAGTGTCGTCGTCCGCGCGGAGGCGTACTCGTCCCGTACCGCCGTGATGCCGAAGTGCCGGGCGGCCTCCTCCACCACCGCGAGGTTCGCCTCGTCGGTGTTGGCGTAGCGAATCGGCTGGCGACGGACGAACGAACCGTCCCCGATGAGGTGTGCGAGCATGATGACCTCGGCCTCGGGCCACTCGGCCGTCCGGTCCGGCTCAGGAACGCTCCGGGCCACCGCGACCTTCTCCCCCACTCCGAGGTTCTCGAGGGCGGTCCATCCGTCGAGGTTGAGGAAGGGGTGGTTGCCGGAGGCGACGACCTCCCTGCCGGAGGCCAGCCGCAGCCGGAACACGTCCTTGACCCCGCTGGAGAAGACATGGGTCATCGTCCTGGGCACCATGCGCAGCCGCTCGTCGAGCGACCACACCGGAATGTCGCGTTCACCGCTCCGGTAGAGCTCACCCAAGGTCACCTCGGCACCGGTGTCGGCTCGCAGCACACGCGTCTCAGCGACAAGGCAACCAGATTCGCGCAGGTCAGAGACCTGCGGGCGCTTGTCGGTGCGCTGTTCGGGGCCGCGGTTCAGCTGGGAGAGCGCCACGACGGGGACCTCGAGCTCCTTGGCCAGGAGCTTGAGGGACCGGGACATCTCCGAGACCTCCTGCTGGCGGCTCTCCACGCGCCCCGGTGAACTCATCAGCTGGAGATAGTCGACGATGACCAGCTTGAGGTCGTGCTGCTGTTTGAGCCTGCGGCACTTGGCCCGGATCTCCATCATCGACATGTTCGGTGAGTCGTCGATGAAGAGGGGCGCGTTGGCCACCTCGCCCATGCGCCTGGCCAGCCTGGCCCAGTCCTCGTCGGTCATCAGGCCGGAGCGCATCGTGTGCAGGGGTACCCGGGCCTCCGCCGACAGCAGGCGCATGACGATCTCGTTCCGGCCCATCTCCAGGCTGAAGAAGACCGAAGCCATGTCGTTCTTGATCGACGCCGCGCGCGCGAAATCCAGGGCCAGGGTCGAGTTGTGGGTGGGGATCATGGAACGCGTCGCGAGGAACAGGTGGTCGGGGTGGTCGACCTGCACGCACCGGACGGGAACGCTGTCCACCTGGCGGACCCCGGTGATGAACCTGGACCCGATCCGGGCGTAGCCCCGTCCCTCACCGCGTTCCCGATGGGCCCGTTGCTTGCGCTCGATCCCGAAGACCTCGCGCGTGGCACCGAACGTGATCGTGTAACAGGTCGAGGAACCCTCCGTGCGCCCCCGGACCCGCTTGCGGGACATCCCCGTGCGGTGGCCCAGGCTGTGGGCGAGTTCGCGGAAGTCGTTCGCCAGGCGCTCGTTCGTGACCGCGAACTGGACCGAGCCGCCGGCGTTGACGGTGCCGTCGCTGTCCAGCAGGCCCGCCATGAGTGCCCGCCGCTGCGACACGGACGCCCTCAGGTAGGCGTTGGGAATGTGCTTGTCGCCCAGGACCCCGAGCGAGCGGAGCAGGGCCTGGACGCTGCCGTGGTCGTCGATACAGCGCCGGCACCGTGTCTGGCCGAAACAGGGGGTCCCGCAGTCAGCGCAGGTGGTGTGGGGCGCGGGCTCGGAGACGAACCTCGCCCTTCCGCCGCAGGACTGACCGCAGCTGCGCACATGCGGCAGTTGGGGGGTGAACCGCGTCCCGCAGACGACGCACTCCCTCTCCGGACGGGAGGGGTCCTCAGCCGGAAGGAAGATCCCGTAGGTGCAGGTGCCCCGGCCCACCGGCTTGGTGACCAGTCCCTCGGCCTCGATGTTCGTGAGGACCTCGGGATCGGCGGTGGTGATCCGCGCCGCCTGCGAGGATCCGTCACCCAGCCAGGCTCCGAGGAAGTAGGGCGGCAGGGGGAGGTCGCGCTCCGGCAGCGCGATCGGAGAGGTGTTGACCACCGAATGGTTCGACCTGCGGTCGGCGGTGTCCAGGCGCTGCGTCCGGAAGATCTCCCGGGTGGTTCGCACCCCGGGGAGGACACGGGGGGAACTTCCCGTGGCACCGGCCTCCTGGGCCGCGCGGCGGGAGGCGCGGGTATGGGTGAGCCACTGGTGTTCGGCGTCGGCGATCACCGTGGTGCCGTCGTCGAAGGTGAGCTCGAAGCAGGGCCTGTCGGTCATCGCCTCGGTGGCGGCCACCACCCGGGTCGGGGTGCCGTCGGCGGCGAGGAGTCGGTCCCCGACCTCCACCTCCCCCATGGTGGTCCATCCCTCGGGCGTCGGGAGGGGGGTGTCCAGGGCCAGGGCCTTACCGACGGCCGGCCTGGCGGCGATGATGATCATCTGGCCGGGGTGGAGGCCGTTGGTGAGGGCGTCGAAGTCGGCGAAACCGGTGGGCACGCCGGTCAGGGTGCCGTCGCGGGCCCCGATCGCCTCGATCTCGTCGAGGGCGCCGGGCATGATGTCGGCGAGGACCACGTAGTCCTCGCCGGTCCGCTTCTCGGCGACCTTGTAGATCTCCGCCTGGGCGTGGTCGACGAGGTCGTCCACCTCGCCGTCACCGGCGTAGCCGATCTGGGCGATACGGGTGCCGACCTCGACGAGGCGGCGCAGGACCGCCCGGTCGGAGACGATCTTGGCGTAGTAGCCGGCGTTCGCGGCGGTCGGGATGGCCTCGGTGAGGGTGTGGAGGTAGAGGGCGCCGCCGACGCGGGTGGCCTCGCCGCGCTTGGTGAGCTCGGCGTTGACGGAGATGGCGTCGACCGGCTCGCCGCGGGAGAAGAGGTCGACGACGCTGTCGTAGATGATCTGGTGCGCGGGGCGGTAGAAGTCCGCGGAGCGGATGATCTCGACGACCTGGGTGATGGCGTCCTTGGAGAGGAGCATGCCGCCGAGCACGCTCTGTTCGGCCTGGATGTCGTGGGGTGGGGTGCGCTCGTATCCGCCTTCTTCAGGTGGCTGCTCAGCGACACTCACGAACGCTCTCCCCAGGACCGTACTCCGCCGGCCCGAACGGGCCGACCCCTCCAGGATGCCCCATCGCGACCGCTGGGGACGCCGCGGACGGGACCTGTGGACGGAGCCATTACCACCATGTCCCGCCCCGCGCGGGGCATGGCGGGCACAGGTTGTGCACATCACCTGTGGATAACTTTGCCATGACCCTCACATATAGGCTTTGATCTGCAAAAACACTGTGCGTAGGCGGGCCGTGCAAGATGCCTCACAGGGAGTGTTTCCACAGGTTATCCACAGGCATCCGGGCGGGTGTGGACAACTCCACACCCGACTAGAACGCCTGTCCGATACTGTGGCCTGGTCATGCCAAAACTGCTCTCGGCCGCCCCCTTCCGGCACCGCCACGACCGCGAGATCTTCGCCCTGGCGGTCCCCACGTTCTTCGCCCTCATCAGCGAACCCCTGTTCCTGCTCACCGACGCGGCGGTCGTCGGCACCCTGGGCACCCAGGCCCTGGGAGGGCTGGGCGTGGCCGGGCAGGTCCTCCTGACCCTCGTGGCCGTCTGCGTCTTCCTGGCGTACGGCACCACGGCGGCGGTCTCCCGCCGGTTCGGCGCCGGCGACGTCGCGGGCGGTATCCGCGACGGTGTGGACGGCCTGTGGCTCGCCGTCCTGCTGGGGGTCGCGGCCATCGCGATCGGCTGGCCGCTGGGGCCGCTGATGGTGGACCTGCTGGGCGCCTCGCCCGAGATCGCGCCCTACGCGCTGACCTATCTGAGGATCAGCCTGCTCAGCACGCCGTTCCTGCTGATCGTCATGGCGGGCACCGGTGTGCTCCGGGGGCTCCAGGACGCACGCACCCCGCTGCTGGTCGCGGTGGCCTCCTACGCCGGCAACGCGGTGCTGTGCGTGGTGTTCGTGCTGGTCATGGACTGGGGCATCGCGGGTTCGGCGTGGTCGACGGTGATCGCGCAGGGTGCGGGGGCGTTCTGGTACGTGGCGGCGATCTCCCGTTCCGCGCGGCGTGCGGGGGTCTCCCTCGCCCCGACCGCGGCGGGGCTGCGGGCCTCGGCCTCCGCGGGGTTCGCCCTGTTCCTGCGCAGCGTGTCGATGCGGGTGGTCGCGCTGGTGACCACCGCGGTGGCGGCGCGCCTGGGCGACGAGTCGATCGCCGCGCACCAGGTGAGCTACAACATCTGGGCCCTGCTGGTGTTCGCCATGGACGCGATCGCGATCGCCGGCCAGTCCATCGTGGGACGGTACCTGGGCGCGGGGGACGTGCGGGGCACGAAGGAGGCCACCCGCCGCATGGTGGAGTGGGGCGTGATGCTGGGTGCGGTGTTCATGGTCCTGGTGTTCCTGGTGCTTCCGTGGGCCCCGGTTCCCTTCACGTCCGATGCCGAGGTGCGGGCCCTCATCATGGCCACGCTGGTGGTGGTCGCCCTCATGCAGCCGCTGAGCGGCGTGACCATGGTCCTGGACGGGGTGCTGATGGGGGCGGGCGACCAGCGCTACCTGGCGTGGGCGTCGCTGTGGACGATGGCGGCGTTCCTGCCGTGCGCCCTGGTGATCCCCCGCTTGGCGGAGGACTCGCTGTGGGGCCTGGTGGGGCTGTGGATCGCGTTCACGGTGTGGATCCTGGCGCGCGCCGTCACCCTGGGCGCCCGTGCGCGGGGGACCGCCTGGCTGGTCACCGGGGCGACGAGGCCCTGACGGGGGGCGCCGCCGCACGGGCGGGCGCCTGGAGGTCCGCGCCGGTCCCCGGCCCCGTCGTACTCCCGTCGCAGGGCGGGCGGGCGCGTGGGGGCCGCTCGCCGGAGGGGGAAGCGGGAGCGTCGCGCCCGGGCCCCGTGGAGGCACGCCTCATGGTGGCGAGCCGCGGGCTCCCCCTTGTGAACCAGGGGACCACGGACCGTCGGGCCCCGTCCAGGGCGGACATGTCGACCTGTGGACAAGTCGCTCCGCCGTGTCGACCTGTGGACATGTCCCCTCCTCCGCTTGTCGACCTGTCGGGAAGCCGATAGGCGGACGGGTCGACACCGCGCGCACGGCAGCGGGCCGCTTGTCTCCCCCTGTGCGTACCGGCCCGGGGCCCGCGCCGCCCGCGGGACGTGCCCCCGGCCGCTGCCGGTCCGCCGCAGCTCCCGCGCGGCGGTGCGGGCCCGCCGGGACGCGAAGGAGCCGCCCCGGGGGGGGTCGGGGCGGCTCTCCGGCGGGCATCGTGTCAGGTCCCTCGGGTCACGGGGACGCGTCGAGGTCGCCGACCGCCGGGCCGTGGTAGAACGGCACGGCCCGTTCGGCCTGCGGAACCCTCGGGTAGGTCGGCAGCTGCTCCAGGGTCAGCTCGGTTCCGGCGACCCGGCTCAGGTGGCTGAGCTGTTCGCGCATCCTGCTCGTCACGTCCTTGCGCAGCTGCGGGAGCATCGAGTAGAGCTGGTCCCCCGGGCAGCTCGTGGCGTTGTAGTCCCGGTGGCCGACGATGGCCTCCGACGGGTCCAGCTGGTAGACCAGGCACAGCCACGCACAGGTGTCGACCAGCGACCCCATGAGCGCCTGGGTCGGGGTCTCCGAGGTGTACGTGCCCTCGTTCTCGATCCCGATGGTGTGGGAGTTGTGGTTGGCGGTGTGCGCGCCGACCACGTGCTTGCCGTCGCGGATCGCCTTGAGGGACAGGTCCCTGCCCTCCATGATGTGCCCGCCCCGGCTGATGGTGAGCTGCTGGCCGGTGTCGCTCCACCCGTTGCTGTCCATGTGGTAGCGCTGGATGGACCGGGACAGCGCGGCGGCGTGCTGTGTCGAGGTGTCGGACACGTTGCCCGTGGCGGTGTGGTGCACGACGATGTGGGTCGGCCCCTTGGACACCAGGTCGATCTTGTTCCTGGGCGCCCTGGCCTGCCAGTCGGCGCGCGTGTACACCTTGGGCATCGCGGCGGCGGAGGCCTGCCCCGCCGTTGAGATGCCCATCATCCCGCCGAGGAGCACGCCCCCTGCGGCGAGGGCGGTCCCGCGCAGGATCGTCCTGCGGTCCACCAGCGGGTGTCGGTCCGGATCGGTCGTTCTCTCTACGGCCATCGGTCGTCGTCCTCTCCGTGCGGGGCGCCGCGACGTGCGACACCAACACAGACAACACGATAGGTTACAAAGAGTAGTCAAAGGGTTGCTTTTGGTAATGAGGCGTGTCAGGAAAGCCCCACCCCCGCGATAGCACGACCGACCCGCCGGAACACGTCCCGACACGAAGCGGGCCCCGCCTCTCCGAGGAGAGGCGGGGCCCTGACGCGTCCGGTGCCTGGGATCAGGCGCCGACGACGTCCAGCTTGATCGTCGCGGAGACCTCGGGGTGCAGGCGGACCTGGACCTTGTGGCTTCCGACCGACTTGATCGGGGTCTTGACCTCGATCCGGCGCTTGTCCAGCTCGGGCCCGCCGGTCGCCTTGACGGCGTCGACGATGTCCGCGGGCGTGACCGAACCGAACAGACGACCGCCCTCGCCGGCGCGCTGCTTGAGGCGCACGGTGAGCGCACCGACCTGGCCGGCGACCTGCCTGGCCTCGTCCAGGGTGCGGATGTCACGCGCGGAGCGCGCGCGCTGGATCAGGTCGATCTGCTTCTGACCGCCGCGTGTCCACCGGATGGCGAACCCGCGGGGCAGCAGGTAGTTGCGACCGTAACCGTTCTTCACCTCGACGACGTCGCCGGGGGCTCCGAGACCGTTGACCTCGTGGGTCAAAATCAGCTTCACGACAAAAACCTCCCTCGGATATCGCCGCTAGCGAGCGGTGCTGGTGTAGGGCAGCAGGGCCACCTCGCGCGCGTTCTTGATCGCGGTCGCGACGTCGCGCTGGTGCTGGGTGCAGTTGCCCGTGACGCGGCGGGCACGGATCTTGCCGCGCTCGGAGATGAACTTGCGGAGAAGCGTGGTGTCCTTGTAGTCGATGTAGGACTGCTTCTCCTGGCAGAAGAGGCAAACCTTCTTCTTGGGCTTGCGCGCTGCCGGCTTCGCCATCGTGGTGCTCCTTCGCAAGAGCCCCGGGGTCCTCCCGGGGATGGTCTGTGGATGGAAAGGTGACTCGGCGCCCTGGGGCACCGGGCCGTGTGCTGCGTGGTGCGGGGTGGAGCGCTAGAACGGGGGCTCGTCGGAGAAGCCTCCGCCGCCGCCACCGAACCCGCCGCCACCGCCGCCACCGTTGGTCGCCCACGGGTCGTCGGCCGGGGGGCCGCTGCGGCCTCCGCCGCCCTGCGCCCCGCCGAAGCCGCCGCCCTGGTTCCCGTAGCCGCCGCCACCCTGCTGGGGCTGGCCGCCGCCGAAACCGCCTCCGCCGCCGTTGCCGCCGCCGAAGCCGCCGCCACCCTGGCGCTGCGTCTTGGTCACCTTCGCGGTGGCGCTGCGCAGAGCCGGGCCGACCTCCTCGACGTCGATCTCGAAGACGGTCCGCTTCTCACCCTGCTGGGTCTCGTACGAGCGCTGCTTCAGCCGGCCCTGCACGATGACGCGCATGCCCCGCTGAAGGCTCTCGGCCACGTTCTCCGCGTACTGCCGCCAGACAGTGCAGGTGAGGAACATGGACTCGCCGTCCTTCCACTCCCCCGACTGCTTGTCGAAGGTGCGGGGCGTCGAGGCCACACGGAAGTTGGCGACCGCGGCTCCACTGGGCGTGAAGCGCAGCTCAGGGTCGTCGACGAGGTTGCCGACGAGCGTGATCTGGGTTTCGCCTGCCATGGATGGGCTCCGGTTCGAGGTAGTCGGTTCAGGCGGTTTCGCCTGCTCCCCCGATCATCCGCGCCGGTACTGACAGAACCGGGGCGGACGGAAGGGGGTGAGGGGTACGGGCAGGGCCGTCCTAGTGGACCTCGGGCCGGAGGACCTTGGTGCGGAGCACGGCCTCGGCGAGGCCGAGCTGGCGGTCGAGCTCCTTGACCGTGGCGGGCGTGGCCGTCAGGTCGATGACCGCGTAGATGCCCTCGGGGTTCTTGTCGATGTCGTAGGCGAGACGGCGCTTGCCCCAGATGTCGACCTTCTCGACCGAGCCGCCGTCGTTGCGCACGACGCCCAGGAAGTTCTCCAGCGACGGGGCGACGGTGCGCTCGTCGAGGTTCGGGTCGAGGATGACCATGATTTCGTAACGACGCATAGGCGTACGTTCCTCCTCTGGACTGTTGCGGCCATGGAATCTCCATGGCAGGAGGGCAGGAGTCCGCGAGCTGTTCCGCGCCGGGGTCGGCGGGCCTCGCACGGACTCTGAGCCATACAGCCCCCAAGGTTACCAGCCGCCGCGTACCACCGGTGATGGCTGTGGACGGCCGGACACGCGAGGGGGCCGGCACGCGGAACCTCCGCGCACCGGCCCCCTCCGTCAGGCCTCCCGCCGTGGCGGGAGGGGGGTCACTCGTCCCGGCCGAGGACGATCATCCTGTTGTTCTCGTTGGAGCTGCTCCGGGGCCAGGTCCAATCGTCGTCGTCACTGCTCGCGTCGTCGTTGGGGTCGCCCGGCGTGGTCGGCTCCTCGCACCAGGAGGGCGGGTTCGGTCCGGTGCACTCCACCGGGACGTCGGGGGTCCCCTCGTTCTGGCACTCCCAGTCGGACTGGTCGCACTCCGGCGGGGACTCGACGCCCTCGCAGTTGGGGTTCTCCGGGTCGATGTTCGCGGGGTCGCACTCCGGGTATTCGGAGGGCTCGTCCGAGGGTTCCTCGCTCTCCTCCTCGGTGGGCTCCTCGCTCGGGCTCGGCGTGGGCAGGAAGCTCTGGTCCGCGCCGACGTAGGCGGGCGCCGGGAACTGCTCGACTGGCATGCCCTCCACGGCCGTCGTCATGAACTCCTTCCACACGTTGGCCGAGGTGGTGCCACCGAAGATCTCGTTCTCGGGCTGGCCCTCGAACTCCAGGGAGAGGTTGGCGTCCGCCCGGCTGAGTCCGACCGCGGCGACGAGCTGCGGCGTGTAGCCCACGAACCACGCGGAGACCGCCCCGCTGGAGGTACCGGTCTTGCCGGCGACCGGGCGCCCGTCGGGGAGCGCCGCGTTGGAGCCTCCGCCCGCCTCGATCACCTGGGTCATGGCGTAGGTGACGTCGGCGGCCACCTCGGTGGAGACCACCTGGGTGCCCTGCTCGATCTGGTCCGCGTCGTCGGGCTCGACGACCGTGCCGTCGGCCATCCTCAGCTCGGTGACCATGTGCGCCGGCCGGTGGACGCCGCCCGCGGCGAAGGTGGCATAGGCGGACGCCTGGTCGAGGGCGGTCACCTGGTGGGTGCCGAGCGCGACCAGCGGGCCCTGGGTGGAGGTCGTGATCTGGTCCTCGTCCACGCCGGCGTCGACCGCGGTCTGGTCGACCGCGGCGGCGCCGAGCCGGGACGTCAGCTCCACGAAGGGGGTGTTGACCGAGTCCGCCGTGGCCCGGACGAGGTCGACGGGCCCGTAGCTGCGGCCGTCCGCGTTCTGCACCGGGCTCTGCAGCTCGGGGAAGTTCTGCGGCGAGTCGCCGTCGAACATGCTCCGGAGGCTGATGTCGTTGCTGAGCGCGGTGGCGAGCACGTAGGGCTTGTAGGAGGATCCGGCCTGCGTGCGGTGCTGCAGCGAGTTGTTGACGACCTCGGACACTGCCGGGCCGCCGTGGAAGGCGAGGATCTCGCCCGTGGCGGGGTCGACCGCCGTGAGGCCCTTCATGGTGTCGTCGGGGGTGCCGGGGAGGACGTCGAAGGCGCCGGTCGCGGCGTCCATGAGCGCGGGGTCGAGGGAGGTCTCGACGACCAGGCCCTGGGTGGCGATCGTCGCGTCGGTGATGCCCGAGCCCGCGTAGCGCTCGGTGATCTCCTGGATGACCGCGTTGCGCACGTAGCCGAACTTGGGGTCGACGTCGGCCTCGGCGGTGGGGTCGTAGGGGATCCGCTCGGGGATCTCCAGTGCCTCGGCCTCCTCGCGCGGCAGGCCGCGGCCGCTGCCCTCCTCGTGCATGAGGGCGAGCTGCTCCTGGATGTAGGGCCAGCGCTCCTCGTTGAGGTACGTCGTGGTCCAGTCGCCCATCTCGTTGGCCTCGAAGTTGCTGGGCATCTGGATGATGACGCCCAGGAAGGCGCCCTCCTCCGAGTTCAGCTCCGACACGCTCTTGTCGAAGTAGGCCTGGGAGGCCATCTCGATGCCCGAGGCGCCGCGGCCGAAGTAGATCGTGTTGAGGTAGGCCTCGAGGATCTCCTCGTGCTCCATCTGCTGGCCGAGCTTGATGGCGATGAAGATCTCGCGGATCTTGCGGACGATGCGGTCGTCCTGCTCGAGGTCGCTGTAGTAGTTGCGGGCCATCTGCTGGGTGATGGTGGAGCCGCCGCCGGCCTCGCCGCGGGAGAGGATGGCTCGCCCGATGCCGCTGATGCTGATGCCGGGGTCCTGGAAGAAGGTGCGCTGCTCGGCGGCGAGCACGCCGTCGATCACCTCGGGCGGGATGTCCTCGTAGTTGACCTCGACGCGCCGGACCTCGCCCGTGGTGACCGCGACCTCGGGGTTCTCGTCCCCCTGGGGCGCCCACATGATCTGGGTGGCCGACATCGTGTTCTCGGCCTTGGTCTCGAGCTCGTCCCTGTCGGGGGCCTGGGCGTACAGGACCGCGAAGGCGCCCACGCCGCCGATGACCATCAGGCCGAAGGCCGCGAGCGCGGGCTTCCACGCCTTGGCGAAGAAGCGCTTGTACCAGGGGCGGTCGTCCGGCTCCTCGTCGCGGGACCGGCGGCGTCCGCCGCCGCCCCCCCTGCCGCCGGAGCCCGCCGAGGCCCGGGTGCCCCGGCCCGCGGCGCGGCGGCCCTCCGAGCGCGATCCGTGCTCGCGGTCCCGGTCGCGGGGGTCGCGGGGACCGCTGCCCGCCCTGCGGCGTCCGCCGGAGCGCGCCTCGTTCTCGGGGGGGCGGCGGCGCTGACCTTCGGGGCGTCCGCCGCGCTCTCCCTCGGGGCGGCGCCGGGGCCGGTCGCCGTCCTCCGGCCTGCGGGGCCGGTCTCCCTCGGGTCGCCTGCGGGGCCGGTCGCCGTCCTCGGGGCGCCTGCGCTGCCCCTCGGGGCGGCGGGGGCGTTCGCCCTCGGCTCTGCGGCGGCCGCCCTGGCCCTCGGAGCGCGCCTCGTTCTCGGGGGGGCGCGGACGGCGCGGGCGCTCGGCCCCGCCGTCGCCACGGCGGGCGCCGCCACCGGAACCCGATCGACGCCGGCCTCCGGACTGGTGGTCACCCGGCGGCGGGCCGTCGGCCC
>NZ_JBSHDN010000030.1:0-45641 GCF_053616335.1 Nocardiopsis sp. NPDC055824 | reverse complement strand
CGGTCTCTTTCCGAACCCGGTCGTTAAGTCTCCTTGCGCTGATGGTACTGCCCTGTGGTGGGGTGGGAGAGTAGGTCGCTGCCACGGTTTTTTGTAGGGGAGGGGGTTGCCTTGTGGGCGGCCCCCTCCTTTTTTGCGCGCATGCTTGTGCGTTTGTGAAAAGAGTGTTTCTGGAACCCGGTGTTTCCGGAACCCGCAGTCGTCGGAGAAGGGCGGGTCTCTGTGTTCTTCCCGTGTTCTTCTGTGTTTCTGGCCGGTAGGGGGACGGTGCTCGTTTCGGTCGGTGGGAGAATTCACGTATGACGAAGACGATCCCCGCGGACCTCCTGGCCGCCGCAGAGGAAGCCAAGGGCTTCATGCCCACCGACGAGGGCACGCTCCTCTTCGAGACGGCGGTCCGGTACTCCGCCGTCGGCCCCGTCGTGGAGATCGGCACGTACTGCGGCAAGTCCACGATCTTCCTCGGAGCGGCCGCACGTGCCACGGGCACGAAGGTCCTGACGGTGGACCACCACAGGGGCTCGGAGGAGCACCAGGAGGGCTGGGAGTACCACGACGCCTCGCTCGTGGACGCGCAGACCGGCAGGTTCGACACCCTTCCGCACTTCCGCCGCACGATGACCCGCGCCGGCCTGGACGACGAGGTCATCGCGGTCGTCGGCCGGTCCTCCGAGGTCGCCGCCGTGTGGGGGACCCCGCTCGGGATGGTCTTCATCGACGGCGGGCACAGCGAGGAGGCCGCGCAGAACGACTACGCCGGCTGGAGCCCCCACGTCGCCGTGGGCGGGGTCCTCGTCATCCACGACGTGTTCCCCGACCCCGCGGACGGCGGACGTCCGCCGCACAACATCTACCTCAGGGCGCTGGAGTCCGGAAGGTTCGAGGAGGTGCGCGCCCTCGGGTCGATGCGCGTCCTCGAACGCGTCGCCTGACCGCTCTCCCGTGCCCCGTACGGGGGTGTGCTCCGGGGACACCGCCCGCGCCGCGGAGGTGGCGTGGTTCCCGGAGTGCGCGGAACTGTCGCGGACATGAGAAAGTGAGGCATTCAACAACTGACCCGAAACACGCTTGGCGAGGGTAAGCCCTCGGTAAGAAGTGACAGCGCCGTAACGGATTCGACCTCGACCTGGTTACGGGCGGGTATCGTTGCGTGGAGGGCGGAGCGATGGTGGCGTTATTCCCCTCATTACCGCTTCAGTCCTGACTCGAACTGAACGATCAGGGGCACTCGCGCGTCAAACACAAGGACGGCACGGTGCCGGACGTGATTTGCCATGGGGGCGGGGAGCTGAGCGAGAGCACACACGGCGAAGGCGGGGCGGATGGACAGCGTCCCGAGAAGCACACGCCGGAAGTAAAAGACACCTCTGCCGAAGAGCTGTCCAGCAAGAACATTTCTGAGAGTGGCGCGCCCGCCGCACGGGGTGGCGCGCCCGAGTCCCCCGACGACGCCGACGAGGCGCAGGGCGGAACGGGCGAGCAGCCGGAGCCGGAGTTCATCAGCCCGATCACCTTCAAGACCAGCGGCACGTTCTTCCGGGAGCGGGTCGCGCAGACCCTCGCCGAGCAGGGTTACGACGATCCCGACCTGATGGAGGGGTCCTCGTCCGCCGGGACAGGCGAAGACGGCTCCGACCGGAGCCCGTCGTCCCCGGGCGAGGGTACCGCGCACGCGGTCGACGCCTCGGGCGAGGACGCGCCGGAGACGGATGACGCGGTCGACGCCGGGGAGGCCCCCACTTCCCGGGACGTTCGCACCGTGTCCTCCGAGGCCGCCCAGGAAGACGCGGAGGAGGGTCCCACCCCGAGGACCGAGGCCTTCCCCGTGCCGCAGGACGCGGCCGACGGCGCGACCGACAGTGCGGCCGGGGCCGACGGCGGGGAGTCCGCCGACGCCGTGGTCGTCGCCGGGGACCCCGGCCCCCGCGCTTCGTGGCCCGCGGACCGTGTGTCCGCCGCGGAGCCGGCGCCCCTGTACGGGGACGAGCTCCCGGCGCCCGGAGCCGTCGCTCCGGACAAGGCCGAGGCGGAGAGGATCGACGAGTCCTCCGCCGCCGAGACCGCCGCGCTCTGGCCCGCGCCGCGCCGCCTCTCGGACTACGTGACCGACGAGTCCGGTGCGGGTGAGGGGGACCAGGGCACGCGCGGGTCCTCCGCTTCGGCGGGCGTCGGCGCACTCGGCGCCGCGGGTGCCGCCGGAACCGCCGCCGGCGCCCCGGGCGAGACGCCCGGGGGACGGTCCGGCAGCCAGGAACCCACCGGGGCCTCGGCCGCGCACGGTTCGGGCGGCAAGGGCGGTTCCAACGGTCCCGGGGGCCCCAAGGGCCCCGCTGGGCCCGGCGGTACGGGACCTGGCGGCCCCAAGGGTCCGGGAGACCCGAAGGCGGCCAAGGCCAAGAAGGCCAAGAAGCCCCTGTGGTGGCGGATCCTCCGGGTCTTCCTCATCGTCACGGGCCTGTTCGTGGTCCTCGGCGCCGCCGTGTTCGCGTTCTTCTACACCACGGTGGAGGTGCCCGACGCGGCCAAGGCCGACGCGCTCGAACAGGGGTCGACCTTCTACTTCGCCGACGGCGAGACGGAGTTCGCGTACCGGGGCACCGACCGCGAACCCGTCACCTATGACGAGATGGTGGCCGGCGGCGACCACATCGTGGAGGCCGTCATCTCCGCCGAGGACCGCGGCTTCTGGGAGGAGCCCGGGGTCTCGATCCGGGGGACGACGCGGGCCGTGTGGTCCACCGTCACCGGGCAGCAGGTCCAGGGCGGCTCCACGATCACCCAGCAGATGGTCCGCAACTACTACGAGGGCGTGTCACTGGAGCAGACGGTCTCCCGGAAGATCCAGGAGATCATCATCTCCATCAAGGTCGACCAGAGCGAGTCCAAGGAGTGGGTGATGGAGCAGTACCTCAACACCATCTACTTCGGACGCAACGCGTACGGCATCCAGGCGGCGGCCCAGGCGTACTACCACAAGGACGTCGACGAGCTCACGCCCGAGGAGGCGGCGTTCCTGGCCGCGGCGATCCAGCAGCCGACGCCGTTCGGCGAGGCCGACGTGGAGACCACCCCCGAGATGGAGCAGCGCTGGCGCTACGTCGTCAACGGCCTGGTCACCACGGAGGCCATCACCCAGGCGGAGGCCGACGCGATGGAGTTCCCCGCCCCTGAGCCGGAGAAGCCCCTGGAGGGCACCGACCTCAGCGGGTACCGGGGGTACATGTACGAGGCCGTGATGCGGGAGATGGCCGAACTCGGCTACACCGAGGACCAGATCAACCGCCAGGGCTACTCCATCGTCACGACCTTCGACGAGGAGCTGATGGACGCCGCCTACGAGACGGTCGAGGCGTCGATCCCCCCGGAGGTCCTGCCCGAGGGCGTCAACGTCGGCCTGACCACGATCGACCCGGCCACGGGCGAGGTCCTGGCCTTCTACGGCGGCCACGACTACTACGAGAACCAGTACGACAGCGCGCTCCTGGGCGGGGCGCAGGCCGGATCGGCGTTCAAGCCCTACGTGCTGGCCACCGCGCTGGAGGAGGGGTACAGCCTCCGCAGCATCGTGAACGGCAGCGGCCCGCGCAGCATCGCCGGCTCCACGATCCAGAACGCCGGCAACGCGCCGGGCGGCCCCATGGACCTGGTCCAGGCCACCCGGGTCTCCAACAACCTCGGCTACATCGAGCTGACGATGGAGACCGGCTACGAGAACGTCCGGGACACCGCCTACGCGGCGGGGCTCCCCGACGGGAGCATCCTCGACAACCAGCTCGTGCCCACCATGGCCCTGGGCGTCTCCACGGTCCGCCCGGTCGACCAGGCCAGCGGGTACGCGACCTTCGCCAACGGTGGGGAGCACGTCGAGGCGCACGTGGTCAAGGAGATCATCGACACCGAGGGCGAGGATCTGCGCCCCGAGGTCGAGAGCTCCCGGGCGTTGGAGGAGTCCACCGCGGCCGACGTCACCCATGCGCTCCGGCAGGTGATCGAGGGGGGCACGGGTTCGTCCGCCAACTTCTACACACACCCGGCGGCGGGCAAGACCGGTACCACCGACAACAGCGTCGCGGCCTGGTTCGTCGGGTACACGTCGCAGCTGTCCACGGCCGTGGGCGTGTACAACCAGAACAACCAGAGCTTCAGCATCCCCGGGTACGACATCTCCGGTGGCGGTGTGGCCGCGCCCATCTGGCGCGACTACATGCGCAGGGCGATGGAGGGGCGCGAGGTGGTCCAGTTCCCGGAGCCGGCCTTCTCCGGATCCACGCAGTACTGGGCCCCGGACCCGTCCACCCAGGAGCCGGAGGCTCCTTCGCAGGGCGAGGAGCAGCCGGAGCAGCCCGCCGTCCCCGAGGTGCCGACGGACCCGGAGGAGCCGGGGATCCCGGAGCAGCCCGAGGTGCCGACGGACCCGGAGCAGCCGGGGATCCCGGAGCAGCCGGACCCGGGCGGAGGGGGCGAGGTCCCGCCGCCGGGCGGGGGCGAGGAGACGCGCCGGTCCGAGGAGTGGGGCGTCCCCTAGCGGAGCGGAGGCCCGGAACAGGCACAGCCCCGGCGGTATCCACCGCCGGGGCTGTCCCGTGCCGCCCTCCCCGTCCGTACGCGGACGCGGGCCGGGCGCGGTTCCGCTACCGGACCGCGGGCTCCTCGTCCCAGGTGTGCAGGAACACCCGGGACCCCGGCGTGGTCCCGGTGAGGGCGTCCACCGCCAGGATCACGGCGGCCGACGTCCACGTGCTGCGCTCCACGGGCCAGCGCACCTGCTCGGCGAACTGGTAGCCGGTCCAGTAGACCCCGTCGTCGGGGTCGCGCAGGTGCTGCACGTCCCGCATGACGCGGACGCCCCCCTCGACGTCACCCACGGCGGCCAGGGTGAGCACCAGCTCCGACGACTCGGCCGCGGTCACCCACGGCTGGTCGCTCACGCAGCGCACCCCCAGCCCCGGCATGACGAAGGTGTCCCAGCGCTCCCCGATGCGCTCCTTGGCGGCGGCGCCGCGGACGGCCCCGCCCAGGACGGGGTAGAACCAGTCCATGGAGAACCTGCTGCGGTCGGAGAACAGGTCCTCCCGCTCGTTGATCAGCGTCGCCAGCCGGTCGGCCGCGGCCGACCACTCGGGCCGGTCCCGGCCCAGCCGCGCGCCCAGGGCGACGCCGCACCGGAGGGCGTGGTGCACGCTCGCGCACACCGTCAGCAGGGCGTGGTCGCCCGGCGAACCGTCCTCCGAGCGCGCCCACAGGATCTCGCCGTGCTCGCCGCGCAGCCCGAGGACGAACTCCAGGCCGCTCTCGACCACGGGCCAGGTCCGTTCGGCGAACCCGGTGTCGCCGGTGACGAGCAGGTGGTGGAACAGGCCCACCGCGGGGTAGGCGGCGTGGTTGGCCTCGCGCAGTTCCGTGACCGGTACGCCCTGCCGGAACTTGGCGGGCCAGCCGCCCTCCGGGTGGCGGGTCCGCTCCAGCCACAGGTAGGCGCGTCTCGCGGCCTCACCGTGCTCGGGCACGCTCAGCCCGGTGACGGTCAGCGCCATGGCGCACTCCACGTGGTCCCACACGTCGGTGTGGCCCCCGGGGAACCAGGGGATCGCGCCGTCCTCCTCCTGGCTCCGCGCCAGGTAGTGGGCGGAGCGGTGCAGCTGCTCGGTGCTGAGCACGCCGGGCAGGCGCAGGGTCCCTTCCGGGGCGGGTGCGGTGGCGGGCGGGGTGGCCATCAGGCGGCGTGCGGCTTGCGCACGTACACGACCACGCTCTTGCCGATGACCGGGTTGAGGAGGCGTTCGGCGATCCGGGTCACCTTCGGGGCCTGGAGCATGTCCCACACCAGCATGTCGTGGTAGGCCTTGGCGAGGGGGTGGTCGTCGTTGTCCGTGCCCACCGCGCACTTGATCCACCAGTACGGTGCGTGCAGGGCGTGCGCGTGGTGGTGCGGGCCGATCTCGAACCCGGTGGCCTTGAGCTTGGCCTCCAGCTCGGCGCGCGTGTAGATGCGGATGTGCCCGCCCTCGTTGGTGTGGTACTGCTCCGAGAGGGCCCAGCAGAGGCGTTCGGGCAGGAAGCTCGGAACCGTCACCGCGGCGATCCCGCCCGGTCTCAGCACCCGGAACAGCTCCTTCATCCCGGCGGTGTCGTGCGGGATGTGCTCGAAGATCTCGGCAGCGACCACCCGGTCGAAGCTGTCGTCGTCGAAGGGCATGTCGAGGGCGTCGCCCTTGACGGTCTCGGCACTGGCCTCCTCGGGGGCCTCCCCCTCGTGGCGCATCGCCGCGAACATCGTCTCGACCTCGGCGAGGTCGCCGACGTTCTGGTCGAAGGCCACGACGTCGGCCCCGCGGCGGTAGGCCTCGAAGGCGTGCCGGCCGCCGCCGCAGCCCAGGTCGAGAACGCGGTCGCCCGGTCCGACGGGGAACAGGTTGAAGTCGACGGTGATCAGTGGAGGCTCCCTAGGTGGTGCGGACGCGGGTGGTGGTGCGCGCGGCCCGCCGGGTCAGGCGCCGTTCGCGCGGGCCCGCGCGGGCGCGGGACGGGTGTCGTCGGCGGGGCGGCCGCCCCTGACGAGGTCGATGGTGGAGGCGTACCTCCGCGCGGTCAGCTCGGCGACCGCACGCCAGGTGAAGCGCTCCTGGACGCGCTGCCAGGCGGCGGCGCCCATGCGCCCGCGCTCGGCGCCGTCGTCGAGCAGGGCGGCGATCGCGTCCGCCAGGACCTCCGGGTCTCCCGGGGGGACGAGCCGTCCGGCGTCGCCGTCGGTTCCCACGACCTCGGGCAGCGCCCCGGCGTGGCTGGCGACCAGGGGGGTGCCGCAGGCCATGGCCTCCACGGCGGGCAGGGAGAAGCCCTCGTAGAAGGACGGGACGACGGCGACCTGGGCGCTCGCGATCAGCTCGGCCAGCTCCGTGTCGTCGATGCCGCTGACGAACTCGACACGGTCGCGCAGGCTCAGCTCGTCCACCAGCCGGTCGGTGGGGCCGCCCGGCCGGGGACGGCTCACGACGGTCAGGGAGACGTCGCGTTCGGTGGCGAGCTTGGACACGGCGCGCAGGAGGACCGCCACGCCCTTGAGCGGGCTGTCGGCGCTGGCCGTGCACACGATGCGGCCGGGGACGCGCTCCAGCTCGGGGCGCGGGTGGAAGTAGCGGGTGTCCACGCCGAGGGGGGTGACCTCCATGGCCGCGGGGTCGACCCCGAACTCCCTGGCGATGTCCTCCGCCGAGGACCGGGAGGGGACGAGGATGGGGTCGAGTCTGCGGGCGACCCGGGCCTGCATCCCCACGAACCCGTACCAGCGGCGCTTGGAGAGCTTCTGGAGGCCCTTGGCCTCCTCCAGTTCGATCCTGCGGTCCACGCTGATGGGGTGGTGGATGGTGGTGACCAGGGGGAGGCCGGCGGACTTGATGCCGAGCAGGCCCCAGCCCAGTGTCTGGTTGTCGTGGACGACGTCGAACTCGTCCAGCCGCCGGCGCAGTTCGCGGTTGGCGCGCAGGGAGTACGTGAGGGGTTCGGGGAATCCGGCGGTCCACATGGTGGCGACCTCCAGGACGTCGATCCAGTCGCGCCATTCGCGCACGGGCGGGGCGACGAACGGGTTGGCGTCGTTGTAGAGGTCCAGGGAGGGGATCTTCTCCAGGGTGACGCCCTCGTCCAGGACCGGGTAGGGCTGGCCGGAGAAGACGGTGACCTCGTGGCCCAGGGCGGCCAGCTCCCGTGACAGGTGGCGGACGTACACGCCCTGTCCTCCCACGTGCTGCTTGCTGCGGTAGGACAGCAGGGCGACGCGGAGGGGGCGCTCGGCGGACGGCCGTGGGCCCGGTCCCGTGTTGTTGCCCGGCTGGGTCAAGAGTCCACCTCTTCGTTGGGTCGCTGGCCCGCTCGCCGCTGCGTGCCGCCGGTGTGTGGGCGGGGTGGTCGCCGTCGCGGACGCGCGTGTTCGCCGGTGACGGGCATGAGCGCCCCATATGTTACTCGGCAGTTGGGTCGGCGGCGGCGTCGGGCCGGTTGGTAAGGGATCCTATGCCGGGCGCCGTGCCGGGGCGACGGCGACCCAGCGTGGCAGGCCGTCCTTCTCGGAACGGTGTGCGAGACCGCGCGCTTCGAGGAGCCGCAGGTGGGCGGCGGTCTCGGCGGCGGCCATGTGGCGTGCCTGGACGCGCATGCCGGTCCAGGGCCGCTTCCACGCGAGGCGGGAGGTGACCTCCCACAGCGTGGCGGGACCCTCGGAGAGGAGCGCGGCCATCTCGTCCAGGCGCTGCTCGTGGTGGGCGGTGATCTCCTCCGAGCGGGCGGTGAGTCCGGTGAAGCGGCTCTCGTGTGAGGGAAGGCACACCAGCCGGTCGGCGTCGGGGAGCCTTCCCATGCGCGCCTGGGAGTCGAGGAAGGCGCCGAGGGGGTCGCCCGTGTCGGACAGGAGCGGGAACCGGCCCACGTGCGGGGTGATGCGGGGCAGGACGTGGTCCCCCGTGAACAGCCTGCCGCCGTCGGCCAGGTGCAGGCACAGGTGTCCGGGGGTGTGGCCGGGGGTCCACACCGCGCGCAGGTCGCGGCCGGGGAGGTCGACGGCGGCGCCGTCCTCCAGGGCGAGGTCGGGCACGGCGGAGGGCGTGAACGGCCGCGGTCCGTCCAGGAGGGTCCGGACGTCCTCGTCGGGGAAGCCCGAGCGGCGCAGCTGGTCGGCGATCGAGGCGCGGCGGGTCTCCGCGGGGACGGAGCCCAGGTGTTCGGTCACGGCGATGTCGGCCGGGTGCATGGCGATCCAGGCGTCGGAGGCCTCGCGAAGGCGGCCGGCCAGGCCGGAGTGGTCGGGGTGGAAGTGGGTGAGGACCGCTCCCCGGACCTCCTCCACCGCGTGCCCGGTCCGCCCGAGGCCCTGGACGAGCGCCTCCCACGACTCGTCGTGGTCCCAGCCGGTGTCGACGAGGACGGGGCCGGCCGGGCCGGTCAGGACGTAGACGTAGGTGAAGCCGAGGGGGTTGCCGGGGATGGGCACCGGAAGGCTCCACACCCCGTCCCCGAGGTCCTCGACGGGGGGCACGTCAGGCATGGGGGCGACCTCTCACTAGAAACCGAATCCGGTTCGATTCTAGGATGTGGTCGTTCCGGGGCCGCGGCCGGAGGGGGCCGGGTGGGGCATAGGGGGCGGGGGCCAAGCGAGCCCCCTAAATAGAACATATTCTATAAAGCTTGGACGGGATATCCGAAAAGCCTGGCGTCCTCTTCGTATTGCTACTGCTACGTCGTGCGATGAGGTGTGGATCATGGGCGTGAAGAACTGCGCGGGAGGGAAACCGTTGGATAACGTGTTCTCGTGCGGTCGGGGTTCACAGGAGCCTCGGCCGAGTCCTGGCCCTCAGCGCCGTGGCGAGCGGGCAGCGCGCGGACTGACGACGAATGGGAGAGATCCTGTGGCGGTGCAGGCGCCGAGCGGAACCATGTCGCGAAGTCAGACCCAGCGCCGAAAGCGCATCGTGCAGACGGCGGCCGCGCTCGCCGTGCGCGGTGGCGTCGAGGCCATGCAGATGCGGTCGGTCGCCGAGCGGGCCGGGGTCGCCCTCGGCACCCTGTACAGGTACTTCCCCTCCAAGATGGACCTCGTGGTCGCCGTGGTCACCGAGGAGCTCGACCTGTTGGAGGGCGGGATCGTCCGCCGGCCGCCCACGGCCGACTCCCCGGCCGAGCGCGCCGTCGACGTCCTGCTGCGCGCCACCCGCGGGCTGATGCGCGAGCCCGAGCTCGCCGACGCGCTCATCCGGTCGCTCATCATGGCCGAGGTCAAGATCGAGCTGGACGTGCGCATCTCCGACCTGGTGTGGCGGGTGGCCACCGGCAACCTGGAGGGCGCCGGAACCGCCCCGCCGGGGGAGGACCCCGCCGCCGGGGTCGACCGGACCGGCGCCGGGTACGTCCTGGTCGGCTCGCTCACCAGCGTGTGGATCTTCGAGCTGGTCGAGGTCCTCAAGGGGCGGCGCGACGTCGACGAGGTCGAGCGGCGGCTGCGGACCGCGGCCGAGCACCTCCTCGTCGCCTTCTGACACCCGCGTAGACGTCCGGCCGCGACGGCCGCGCGGGAGGTCGGGGCGCCCCGGCGTCAGCCACCGCCGAAGAGCAGCCCCAGCAGCCCGTCGAACAGACCACCGCCACCGCCCCCGTCGTCGGACCCGTCCTCCTCGGACGGGTCGCCGGGGGCGTCGTCGTCCCCGGAGCCGTCCCTGTCCGAGCCGTCGGGGTCGTCGTCCGGTCCGCCGTCGGCGGGCGGGCTCTGCTCCCCGGCCGACGGCGCGGGCGCGGCGCCCCCGTCCGGTGTGCCCTCCCCGGAGGCCTCCTCCCCGGGAGCGTCGTCCCCGGGCTTCCCCGGGACCTCGGGGGAGGCCGGAGCGGTCGGCTCGGAGTCCGGGCCGGTGGGGCCGGCCTCGGGTTTGGCGTCGGAGGCGGTCGAGGCGGTCTCCACGTCCGAGGCGCCGGGACCGCGTTCGGCCTCGGCGGGGGCCGTGCCGATCATCGTGGAGGGGCCGCCCACGGCACTCGCCCACGCCCACAGGGAGACCGCCACCGCGACCGTGGCCAGGCCGGAGACGGCGGGCAGCGACCAGCGGCGGTGGTCGGCCCGGCGGCGCCGCGCCCCCTCGTCGTCCTGTTCCGGGCGCGGACCGGGGAGCGGGGTCGCCCCCTCCTCGTGCGCCGGGTGGTCCGCGGTGGTCAGGCGGTCTCCGGGCAGGGCCCGGGGGAGGGGTTCGGGGCCGGGCTCGAAGGCCTCCGGGACCTCTTCGGGCTCTCCCGGCACGCGGGACCGGTGCAGGGGGTAGCCCTCGCCGGTGAGCGGGTGCATCTGGGCGGCGATCCGGTCGCGGACGCCGGAGGACCCGGGGTCGAGGCAGGTGAGGAGCACCCGCTCGCGGAGGCCGGGCGGCGGACCGGGCGGGCGCAGCAGCGCGAGGGCGGAGGAGACCTCGTGGACCTGGGCGCGCCACGCCGCGGAGCCGGGGGAGCCGATCCCCCCGGGGGCATCGGGCAGGGCCTCCCCGGCCCGGGCCCCCTCGGGAGGGGCCTCCCCCCGGTCGGCGAGGGCGGATCCGCCGGTCGCCTCCGCCAGGCACTCGGCCGCGCGGCGGATCGCGGAGCGGGTCAGCTCACCGCAGATCGCGGGGTCCAGGCCCAGGACGCGGGCGGTCGCCGAGGTGGGCAGCGCGTGCCGCAGGTGCAGTTCGACCAGTTCGCGGTGGCTGGCGGGCAGCCCGGCGAACATGCGGGCGACCGGGGCCTCGGCGGGCACCGTGGCCAGGCCGGTGTAGGGGCTGACGTGGGCCAGGCCGCGCCGCTGGCAGGCGGAGCGGACCAGGGCGTACAGCCAGGGGCCCCGGTCGGCGGGGTCGGAGCGGCGCGCGTCGAGGACGACGCCCGCCACCAGCCCGTCGTGCACGGCATCGGAGACCTGCTCCGGATCGTCTCCCAGGAGCGCCCAGGCGTACCTGTACAGGGGTGGGGCGAAGGCGTCGTAGAGCGCCTCGATCGCCGTCCGTGTTGGTTCGCCTGTTTCGCCATCTCTGGTCACGATTCTCCCCCGCTCAACCGTGACGGTAGCGAGGGGAGGGGAGCGGCGTGGAGATAAAGAGACAGCTGTGTCCCGAAGGTAAGAGTTCTGTTACCCGAATTTCCGTGGCCGGCCGGGAGCGGCCGCAGGGGCGGCCCGGACCCGGCCGGCCGGAGAGGGGCGGGGCCGGTGCTACTCGCCGCCCCGGGAGGGCGAGCCGATCGCGACCATGCGCTCGACGGAGCGCCGTGCGCGCTCGGCCGTGTCTGCGTCGACCGTGATCTCCGTGGTGCCGTGGCGGAGGGAGCCGAGCAGCTTGTCGGCGTCGATCATCTTCATGTAGTGGCACTCGGCGCGGGAGTTGACCGCCTCGAACTCGGTGGTCGGGTTGACCCCGCGCAGCTGGTGCAGCATGCCGGTCTCGGTCGCGATCAGCACCTTCTTGGCGGTGGTGTTCTCGGCCGCGGTCAGCATGCCGCCGGTGGAGAGGACCTTCACGCGCTCCTGGGGGACGGCGCCGCTGCCCACGAGGTAGAGGGCGGAGGTGGCGCAGCCGCACTCGGGGTGGACGTACACCTCGGCGTCGGGTTCGGCGGCGACCCGCTCGCGCAGGGTGTGGCCGTCGATCCCCGCGTGCACGTGGCACTCGCCCATCCAGATGTGGATGTTCTCGCGACCGGTGACCCTTTTGACGTGGGCGCCGAGGAACTGGTCCGGGAGGAACAGGATCTCGCGGTCCTCCGGGATGGACCGGATGACGTCGGCGGCGTTGGAGGACGTGCAGCAGATGTCCGTCTCGGCCTTGACCGCCGCGGTGGTGTTGACGTACGCGACGACGACCGCGTCGGGGTGCTCGGCCTTCCAGGCGCGCACGTCCGCGGCGGTGACGGTGTCGGCGAGCGAGCATCCCGCGGCGGGGTCCGGGAGGAGGACGGTCTTCTCCGGGGCGAGGATCTTCGCGGTCTCGGCCATGAAGTGCACGCCGCAGAAGACGATGGTCCCGGCGTCCACGGTGGCGGCCAGGCGGGACAGCGCGAGGGAGTCACCGGTGTAGTGCGCCACGTCCTGGATTTCCGGGCGCTGGTAGTTGTGCGCGAGGATGACAGCGTCGCGCTCCTCTGCCAGGCGGCGGACCTCGGTGGCCCATTCCTGCCTGGTCATGGTGTCCGCCGTGGCGGTGACCGGTGCCATGTCCAACTACTTCCTTGGGGCTGTGGGCACGTCGTACGGACTCCGTGCCGTGAGAGGTCGATGCGGATGAACAGGTTTTCGTCTGTCAGGCACAAACCTGGTGCAGCTTAACATGACGAGGAACGGAAGGGACAGGGTGGACAACCCGGAAGCAAACGGACAGGTCAGGGCCTCCGTCTGCGGCGAGGCGGACCACGCGGTGCTGTCGGCGCACGAGGCGCTCGCCGTCGTCCTCCAGATCCGCTCGGGAGAACTGTGCGTCCTCCTGTGGCGCAGGGCCCTCCCCCCGTGCGAGGGGGAGTGGGCCCTTCCCGGCGGGCGGCTCGGGGCGGGTGAGAGCCTCGGCGCCTCCATCCGGCGCCAGCTCGCCCAGAAGGTGGACGTGCGCGACCTCTCCCACCTGGAGCAGCTGGAGACGCGCAGCGACCCCGGCCGCCACCCCCAGCGCCGCACCCTGGCCACGGCCTACCTCGGGCTCGTGCCCGCGAACATCGACCCGGTCGTGCCGGCCGACACCGGCTGGCACCCCGCCGCGCTCCTGCCCCCGATGGCGTTCGACCACGCGTCCATCGTCCGCTCCGGCCACCACCGGCTGCGCGCCAAGCTCAGCTACACCAATGTCGGGTTCGCGCTCGCCCCGCCCGAGTTCACGATGTCGGAGCTGTCGGGCTACTACCGGGCGGCCCTCGGGCACGACGTGGCGGCCACCAACCTGCGCCGGGTCCTGCTGCGGCGCGGGCAGATCGAGGAGACCGGCCGCTCCGTGCCCTCCGGACGCTCGGGCGGGCGCCCCGCGGCCCTCTTCCGCTTCCGCACACGGGGATTGGAGATCACCGACGCGTTCGCCGTGCTGCGACCGCCCGGCTGACCGGGGTCCCGAGGACGGTCACCGGCTCCGTCCGCCCCCGGAACGGTACAGGGGTGCTTGTAGACTCCCTGACCGTGACAATTCGTACCGTGGTGTTCGACGTCGGAGAGACGCTCGTCGACGAGACGCGCATCTTCGCGCGCTGGGCCGACCGCTTCGGCATCCCGCACATGGCGTTCTTCGGCACCATCGGCGGTGTCATCGCCTCGGGCGGGACCCTCACCGAGGGCTTCCGGCTCCTCGTGCCCGGGTTCGACCTGGCGCGGGAGAGCGCCCGGTGGCGGGCGGAGGACCCCGGCGGCGAGCGCGAGCACTTCGGCGTGCGCGACCTCTACCCCGACGTGCGCCCGGCCTTCGCGACCATGCGCGACGCCGGGCTCTCCCTGGTCGTCGCGGGCAACCAGCCGCCCGAGGCCGGTCCCGCCCTGGCCGCCATGGACCTGGGCGTGGACGGCATCGGCATCTCCGACGACTGGGGCGTCGCCAAGCCCGCCCCCGAGTTCTTCGACCGGGTCGTGGAGCTCGCCGGCCGGAGCCGCCCCGGGATCACGCCCGGCGAGATCCTCTACGTCGGGGACCGCGTCGACAACGACGTCGTCCCCGCGCTCAAGGCCGGAATGCGCGCGGTCCTGCTCCGCCGCGGCATCTACGGCTACCGCCACTCGGCCATGGACGACGCGGCCCGGGCCGACGCCGTCCTGGACGACCTGTACCAGCTCGCCGCGTGGATCGCCGCTCAGGACTGAGCCGCCACCACCGCGGAACCGGCCCACGGGCCGGGCCCACGAACGGGCCCGGCCCGTTCGCGTGTCCGGACCCGGAAGGCCCCGCCGGCGCCCCCGGGCCCGGCCGCGTCCGGGACGGCGACGCCCTGCCCCGCCGCCGACGCCACCCGCCGCGGACACGAGGTCCCGGTCGGGTCACGGCCGAGACCATACCGTTTGATCCACCTGCACACGGGTAACGTGCGGACGGCCTGCTCACCGCCGTCTCACCACCACCCCGGTCCCCGAACGGAGACAGCCCGGCCGATGATCACATTCGAGGGCGCTGCCAAGCTCTACCCCGACGGCACGGTCGCCGTCGACGACCTGGACCTCACCGTGGAGACCGGACAGACCACGGTCTTCGTCGGTCCCTCCGGAAGCGGCAAGACCACGTCGCTGCGGATGATCAACCGGATGGTCGAGCCCACCGGGGGCGCCGTCCTCATCGACGGCGACGACATCCGCGGCCGCGACCCCGCCGAACTGCGCAGATCCATCGGCTACGTCATCCAGCAGGCCGGGCTCTTCCCGCACCGCACCGTCCGCGACAACATCGCGACCGTGCCGCTGCTGCTCGGCTGGAACAGGTCCCGGGCCCGGGCCCGGGCCGACGAGCTCATGGAGCTGGTCGGACTCGAACCCTCCCAGGCCGGGCGCTACCCGCACCAGCTCTCGGGGGGCCAGCAGCAGCGCGTCGGCGTGGCCCGCGCGCTGGCCGCGGACCCGCCCATCCTCCTGATGGACGAGCCCTTCAGCGCCGTCGACCCCGTCGTGCGCGCCAGCCTCCAGGACGAGCTGCTGCGGCTCCAGGCCGACCTGCACAAGACGATCGTGTTCGTCACCCACGACATCGACGAGGCGGTCCGCCTGGGCGACCGCATCGCCGTCTTCCGGCCCGGCGGCCGGCTCGCCCAGTACGACACCCCCGAGAACCTGCTGGCCGCCCCCCGCGACGCGTTCGTGGAGTCCTTCGTCGGCTACGACCGGGGCGTGCGGCGGCTGTCGTTCTTCCCCGCACGCGACCTGTCGCTGCGCGAGGACGTCGTGTTCGGCGACGGCACCCCGGTGACCGAGGCGGCCGCCGTCGCACGCGGCAAGGGCGAGCCCTGGGTGCTGGTCGTCGACGGCGACCGCATGCCGCTGGGGTGGGCCGCGGCGGACCGGCTCGACCGCGCCCCCGCCGGGGCCGCCCTCGGCTCGCTCGACCTCGCACCCTACGGCCACACGTTCGACGTCGGCGCGGACTCCCTGCGCGCCGCCCTCGACGCCGCCGTGCTCTCCCCGGCCGGCCGCGCCGTCGGCGTGGACTCCGAGGGGCGCGTGGCCGGCGTGGTCACCCAGGACGACCTGGGCACCGCACTGTGGTCGGTGGCCGAGTGATGGGCGGGGCCTGGGAGTGGGCGGTCGGCGTCCTCGACTGGGGCGTGGCGAACTGGAGCTACCCGGGTGAGCCGGACCGGGGGATCCTGCCCCGCCTGACCGAGCACATGCGGCTGGCCTACCTGTCCATCCTCATCGGACTCGCGGTGGCCGTGCCGCTGGGCCTGGCGTGCGTGCGCTGGAAGGCGCTGTACCCGCCGGTGCTGACCGGCGTCAACGTGCTCTACGCGGTGCCGTCCATCGCCCTGTTCTTCCTGATGCTGCCCTACACCGGGTTCAGCGACTGGACGGCCGTCGTGCCGCTCGCCCTGTACACGCTGGTGATCCTGCTGCCCAACGTGGTGGACGGGCTCCGCCAGGTGCCGGAGCACGTGCGCCAGGCCGCCGTGGCGATGGGCTTCAGTCCGCTGCGTCGCCTGGTGTTCGTGGAGATGCCGGTGGCGGTGCCGGTGGTCATCGCCGGCCTCCGGGTGGCCTCGGTCGCCACCATCAGCATGGTCAGCGTCGCCTCCCTGGTGGGTCTGGGAGGGCTGGGCCAGCTGATCCTCAGCGAGGGGTTCCGCCGCCAGTTCGACGCGCCCATCGTGGTCGGCGTCCTGCTCACCGTCCTGCTGGCCTTCGTCACCGACGCCCTGCTCGTGCTCGCCCAGCGCGGGCTCACTCCCTGGGCCCGCCGGGACGACAGGAGGAGCGGCCGGGGACGCAGGGCGGTCGCCCGCGCGTCCGCCGGGGCCGCCGCGCGTGCCGGGTCGGGAACCCCGGCCGGGGAACGCACCACGCCGGGGGAGAGGCAGCCATGGACATCCTGAACGAGCTGGTCGCGTGGTTCGCCGATCCGGCGCAGTGGACCGGGAGCGCGGGCATCCCCGCGCGCATGGCCGAGCACGTCTACTTCTGCCTGCTCGGCCTGCTGATCTCCGCCGTCATCGCCGTCCCCCTGGGACTGCTCACCGGGCACACCGGCGTGGGCGGGTTCCTCACCGCGAGCCTCGCCAACTTCGCCCGCGCCCTGCCGACCATCGGCGTCCTGTTCCTCATCGTCCTGGCGGCCGGGATCGGGCTCGTCCCCGTGGTCTGCGCGCTGGTGGCGCTGGCCGTCCCGCCGATCCTGGTCAACACCCACGAGGGCGTGCGCGGGGTGGAGCCCCGCCTGCGCGACGCGGCGTTCGGCATGGGGATGCGCGGCCGCGAGGTGCTGTTCAAGCTCGAACTGCCCGTGGCCGCCCCGCTCATCCTCATCGGGATGCGCACCGCGGCGGTCCAGGTGGTCGCCACCGCGACCATCGCCGCGTACGTGGGCGTGGGCGGGCTCGGACGCTACATCGTCGACGGCCAGGCCCGCCAGGACCTGACGATGATGCTGGGGGGTTCCGTGCTGGTGGTGCTGCTCGCGGTGCTCACCACACTCCTGTTCGCCGGGTTGCGGCTGCTGCTCGTCGCACCCGGGCTGCGCGCCGAGGCCGCGTCGGCGCGCTAGGCGGTCTCGGGCGCCGCATGCTGACGCAGTACTGAGAGAAGAGAAGGTTCGGACATGGACAAGAGGCTCGCCCTCGTCGGGCTCCCACTCGCAGCGGTGCTCATGACCGCCTGCGGCGGCAGCGACCCCTACGCGGAGGACGGGGAGGGAGGAGGCGGCGCCGAATCCGGCTCCGTCGTCATCGGCTCCGCCGACTTCCCCGAGAGCACCCTGCTCGCCGAGATCTACGGCCGGGCCATGGAGGCCGAGGGGGTGGACGTCACCTACCAGCTCAACATCGGCAGCCGCGAGGTGTACTACTCCCAGATCGAGTCCGGGAACCTGTCGGTGTTCCCGGAGTACAACGGCGCCACCCTGGCCTACCTCGACGACGAGGCGCCCAGCGGGAACAGCGAGGAGACCAACGCGCTCATCACCGAGGCGCTCCCCGAGGGCCTGGAGATCCTGGACTCCTCCAGCGCGGAGAACAAGGACTCGGTGACGGTCACCGCCGAGACCGCCGAGGAGCACGACCTGAGCACCCTCGCCGACCTGGCCGGCGTCGCCGGCGAGCTGACCCTCGGGGGGCCGCCGGAGTTCGAGACCCGCCAGCAGGGCGTGGTGGGCCTGGCCGACGTCTACGGCATCGAGTTCGGCGAGTTCCGCTCCCTGGAGGTGGCCCTGCTGACCCAGGCCCTCCTGGACGGCGACATCCAGGCCGCGAACCTGTTCACCACCGACCCGCAGATCGCGGTGGAGGACCTCGTGGTCCTGGAGGACCCCGAGAACCTGTTCGGCGCCCAGAACATCACCCCGCTGATCAACGGCGAGCAGGTCGACGAGACCGCCAGAGGCGCCCTGAACGCGGTCTCGGCGGCACTCACCACGGAGGCCCTGACCTCGCTCAACGAGCGCGTCGTCGTCCAGAACGAGAACGCCGCCGACGTCGCCCAGGAGTGGCTGGAGGAGGAGGGGCTCGCCTAGCTGTACCGACCACAGAGGTCGGATACGGTCCGGCAGCGATGTGACGGCAGGTGAGGGCCTCCGACATAGGCGTGGATCGTCGAGATCAACACCGGAAGGTCAGGAGGCCCTCCGCGGCCCACACCGCCCACGCCGACGCCACCCTCGCACCCGCCGTGCCTCCGGCCGGTCCGCGGGCGTGACGGCGGACCCCCGGGCGTGACGGAGGGCGTCGGGACCGGTGCGAGGGCGCGCCGGGCCCGGCGCCCTCCCGCCTTCCCGGAGAGGGACGGTGCGCGCGCGGGCACGGGCCCCGCCGCGCGGGCGGCGCCGGCCCTCCGGGACGGCGCGCGGTCAGTCCGGCGCCGGGCCGGTCGAGTCGCGGACCACCAGGTGCGCCGGGAGGACCACCTGCCGCGGGGCCTCCCCGGCGGCGGCCCGCGAGACCCGGTTCAGCAGCAGCTCCACACCCGCGCGCCCGGCCTCCTCGTGGGGGCCCGCGAGCGTGGTCAGCGCCGGCACGCAGAAGTCCGCGCCGAAGATGTCGTCGTACCCCACGACGCTGCGGTCCCGAGGCACGCGGATCCCGCGCTCCGCCAGGCGGCGCAGCATGCCGATCGCCAGCAGGTCGTTGTGGGCGACGAACGCCGTCGCCCCCGACACCAGCGCGGCGTCCGCCGCCGCGGCGCCGCCCGCCACGCGGGGCGAGAAGGGGCCCAGGCGTGTCGCCGCCATGCCGCACCGCCCCGCCGCCGCGCTCAGCCCCCTCCACCGCTCCTTCGCCTGCCACGACTGCTCGGGCCCGCTGAGGTACACCACCGACCGGTGCCCGAGGGAGGCCAGGTGGTCGATGATCTGCCGGCTGCCGCCGCCGTTGTCGACGATCGCGCTGGGCAGCCCCTCGACCTGGCGGTTGACCAGGGCCATGTTGTGCTCCCGGGCCAGTTCGACGGTGGTCGCGTCGCTCATCCGGCTGGAGGCGAGGACGAAGCCGTCCACCGAGCGGTCCAGCCGCAGGATCTGCTCGCGCTCGTTGTCCGCGGACTCCTGGGTGTAGCCCAGGATGAAGGTGATCCCCGAGGCGCTGGCCCGGGCCTCGGCGCCCCGTATCGTGCCGAAGAAGTGCGGGTTGGCGATGTCGGGGACCAGGAGCGCGATCGTGGCCGTGCGGCCGGACTGGAGGGCGCTCGCCAGCGGGTTGGGCCGGTAGCCCAGGCGCTCGGCGACGTTGAGGACGTGTTCGCGGGTGACCGCGTTGACCCGCCGCGGGTCGCTGAAGGCGCGGGACACCGTGGACGCGGCCACGCCCGCCTCCCGTGCCACGTCGTAGACCGTGCTTCTCCTGACCGGGCTCATGGGGACTTTCTACGCCGGACGGCAACTTTTGGCAATCGCTTGCCATGCGCGACGACCGAAACCTAGAGTTCACAACCACGACGTACGGCCTCCAGGAGCACGTCTCTGAACAGGGCGTATGCAACCCCCCGTTTGTCGAGTGGAGCCCGGGATGACCAATCCCCCCAGTACGTCCGGAGACGGGCCCTCGGGCTCGCGCCCGGCACCCGTCCGATGGCTGGAGACCGCGGAACTCGTCCTCGGCGCGCTGCTCCTGGCCATGCTCCTCGTCCTGATGCTCATCCAGGCCGGCCAGCGCTACGTCCCCGGTGAGAGCTGGGTCTGGGTGGGGGAGCTCGCCCGGTTCGGCCTGGTCTGGCTCGCCTTCTCCCTCGTCGGACACCTCGTCGGCCGCGACGAGCACATCACCCTCAAGCTCGTCGACTTCGTCGCCCGGGGCCGGGCGATGCGCGCCGTGTGGATCTTCGCCAACCTCGTCGTCGCGGCGACGTGCGGCCTGCTCGTCGCGGCCGCGGCCGACCTCGTGTTCGCGGGCGGACCGCAGACCACGCCGGTGATGGGCATCCCGATGGCCTGGACCTACGTGATCCCGATGGCCGGGCTCGCCGTGGCCGTGCTGCGCGCCCTGGCCAACGCGATCCTCGTCCCGGGGCCGCCCGCGCCCGGCACCCCTCCCCCCGCACCGACCGACCACGAGGAGCCCACCCGATGAGCGCCGGCCTCGTCCTCCTGGGAACCGTCGTCCTGCTGGCCCTGCGCGTACCGATCGCCTTCGCCATCCTCGGGCCGTCCCTGGCGTACATGCTCCTGACCGACCAGTCCACCGGCCTGAGCCTGCGCACCGCGACGCAGGAGATCAACAGCTTCCCGCTGCTGGCCATCCCCCTGTTCATCCTGGTGGGCGTCGCCGCCAACCACACCGGTATCGCGGACCGCATCTTCGGCTTCGCGCAGGTCCTGCTGGGACGCCTCCGGGGAAGCCTGGGCTACGTCAACATCGGTGTCAGCGTCGGCTTCTCGTGGGTGAGCGGCACCGCCCTGGCCGACGTCGCGGGCATGGGCAAGATGCTCGTCCCGGCGATGACCGACCGCGGCTACCCCAAGCGCTTCGCCCTGGGGCTCACCGCCGCCTCCAGCCTGATCAGCCCGATCATGCCGCCCAGCATCCCCGCGATCGTCTACGCCTCCGTCGCCGCGGTCTCCACCGCCGCACTGTTCGCCGCGGCGGTGGTCCCGGCGTTCCTCGTGGCCGCCGGACTCGCCCTCGCCGTCCACCTGTGGGCGCGCAAGCAGCCGCACCTGGCCGGCGAACGGGCGACCGCCGGCGAGGTCCGCACCGCGGTCGTACGCGTCCTCGGCCCGCTGGGCGCGCCCCTCATCCTGCTCGGCGGCATCCTGAGCGGGCTCTTCACCCCCACCGAGGCCGCGGCGGTCGGCGCCGCCTACGTGCTCGCGCTCGGCCTCCTCTACCGCCGGCTGGACCCGCGCACCCTGTGGCGGATCCTCGTGGAGACCGCGACGACCACCGCGTCGATCGCGATCGTCCTGGCCGCGTCCGGCCTGCTCGGCTGGATCCTGGCCCGCGAACGCGTGCCGCAGGACATCGCATCGTTCCTGCTGGGGCTCACCGACAGCCCGATCGTGTTCCTGCTGCTGGTGAACCTCGTGCTCATCCTCCTCGGCACGGTCCTGGAGCCCATCGCCGCACTGATGATCACCGTGCCCGTCCTGCTGCCCATCGCGGCGCAGTTCGGGGTCGACCCCGTCCACTTCGGGATCATCGTCATCGTCAACCTCATGATCGGGCTGCTCACGCCGCCGATCGGAGGCGTCCTCTTCGTGCTCGGCTCGGCCACCCGCAGCCCCATGCACGAGGTGTTCCGCGGCACGGCGCCCTTCCTCGTGCCCCTGCTGCTCATCCTGGCCCTGCTCACCTTCGTGCCGGACCTCGTGCTCTTCCTGCCCCGGTACCTCGGCCTCTGAGCCGCGCCTCCCCGGGGCGCGCCCCTGCGCGGCCCCGCACCCCGGGGAGCGGGGCCGGCCCCGACACACCGCCACCACCACCGCCGCCGTACGGCGGCACGACCCCCCAGGGAGCACCGCATGCGCACCCCCCACCGCTGGACCGCCCTGGTCCCCGTCGCCGTCCTCGCCCTCGCCCTCGCGGGCTGCGGCGCCGACGAGGCCGCCGACGGCGAGATCACCCTCTCCTTCGCCAACAGCTACACCGCGGACCACCCCCACACCCGTTGCGGTCTCGACCTGGTCGCCGAGCGCGTCGCGGACGCCGGCGTCGGAGTGACGGTCGAGACCTTCCCCAACAGCCAGCTCGGCAACAACACCGAGACCTTCACCTCGGTGATGTCGGGCGACATCGACATGGACGTCCAGGGCTCCGCCGCGCTCGGCTCGGCGTACGAGCCGATCGGGGTGCTCGACGCGGCCTACGCGTTCGACGACGTCGACCAGATGTTCGGCTACTTCGACTCCGAGGAGTCCGAGCAGCTGAAGGCGGACTTCGAGGCCGCGACCGGCGTCAGGATCCTCGACGTCTGGTACTTCGGCGACCGGCACTTCACCGCGAACCGGCCCATCCGCACCCCCGGCGACCTCAGCGGCCTGCGCATGCGGTTCCCCGACTCCCCGATCTACCTGGCCAACGCCGAGGCGATGGGCGCCACCCCCACCACCGTCGCCTTCGAGGAGGTCTACCTCGCCCTCCAGCAGGGGACCGCCGACGGCCAGGAGAACCCGATCCCCACGATCTCCGCCGACAGCTTCGACGAGGTCCAGAGCCACATCAGCCTCACGAGCCACCAGATCGGATCGCAGCTCATCGTGGTCTCCGGCCAGAGCTGGGAACTCATGGACGAACGCCAGCAGGAGGCGCTCCAGGAGGCGGTCAGCACGGTCCGGGAGGAGAACCGCGCCTGCATCGAGGAGTCGGAGGCCGAGATCCTCGACCGGTGGGCCGCCGACGGAGCCATGGAGGTCGTGGACGACGTCGACGTGGACGCGTTCCGCACCAGGTCCAGGGACTACTTCGCGGAGCACCTCGACGAGGGGCAGCGGGCCCTGTACGAGTCCTTGCACTCCGGGTCGTAGACGGCCGCGGACCGGACGGAACACGGAAGGACAGGGGAGACGGACATGCGGCGTTCCATCGCCACGGTGTCGTTGAGCGGCACGCTGGAGGAGAAGCTCCGGGCCGCGGCCGAGGCCGGTTTCGACGGCGTCGAGATCTTCGAGAACGACCTCATAGCGTCGCCGCTCAGGCCCCGGCGGATACGGGCGCTCGCCGCCTCGCTCGGCCTGGGCATCGACCTCTACCAGCCCATGCGCGACATCGAGGGGGTGGACGACGACCGGTTCCGGCGCAACCTGCGCCGTGCCCGGGACAAGTTCGCCCTCATGGTCGAACTCGGCGCGGACACGGTGCTCGTGTGCTCCAACGCCACGGCGGCGGCCCTGGACGACGACGCCCGGGCCGCGGCCCAGCTGCGCCTGCTCGCCGAGACGGCGTCGGAGTACGGGGTGCGCGTGGCCTACGAGGCACTGGCCTGGGGAACCCGGGTCGACGACCACGAACACGCCTGGCGCCTCGTCCGGGAGGCGGACCACCCGTCCCTCGGCGTCTGCCTGGACAGCTTCCACATCCTCTCCCGTGACGGCGACCCGTCCGGGATCCGCGACATCCCGGGGGAGAAGATCTTCTTCCTCCAGCTCGCGGACGCGCCGCGCATGGCCATGGACGTGCTGCAGTGGAGCCGCCACTACCGCTGCTTCCCCGGCCAGGGAGGGTTCGACCTCACCGCCTTCACCGGCCACGTCCTGGCCGCGGGCTACACGGGCCCGCTGTCCCTGGAGGTCTTCAACGACGTGTTCAGGGCCTCGGACGCGCGGCGCACGGCCGCGGACGCCCTGCGGTCCCTGTCGCTGCTGGAGGACGGGCTGAGCCGGTCCGCGGGGGAGGAACCCGCCGCGGCGGAGGGGGAGGGCGCGCGCGGGGCCGTGCGGCTGCGCCGGCTGCCCGAACCGGTCCGCCCGTCCGGGTTCGCTTTCGTGGAGGTGGCGGCCGAGCCGTCGTCGGCGGAGCGCGTGCGCGTGCTGCTCGGCGCGCTCGGCTTCGCCCACACCCGGGACCACCGCTCCAAACCGGTGCAGCTGTGGAGCAACGGCGACGCGCGCGTCCTGCTCAACTCCAGCGACCCCCGGCTCGGGCACACCTGGAGCGGCGCCGCCTCCGTGACCGCCCTGGGCGTCTCCGTCCCCGACCCCGCCAACGCGATGCGCCGCGCGGAGCGGCTCCTGGCGCCTCCCCTGCCGCGCCGCCGCGACCCGGCGGAGTCCGCGCTCAGCGCGGTCGCCGCGCCCGACGGGACCGCGGTCTTCTTCTGCGCGGACGATCCGGACGACGGCGAGCCGTGGCTGGAGGACTTCTCGGCCCCGCCCGTCGACGGCTACCGGGAGGGGGGCGGGGCACGGCTGACCGGCATCGACCACGTCGGGCTCCTCCAGCCCTTCGACCACTTCGACGAGGCGTCCCTGTTCTACCGCTCGCTGCTCGGCCTGCGCCCGGACACGAGCGTCGAGATGGCCGCCCCCGACGGACTCGTGCGCAGCCGGGCCCTCACCGACCCGGCGTCCGCCCTGCGCGTCGCCCTGCACGTGTCCGTCCTGGGCGGCGAGCACGCGGACACGGGCGGAGGCGCCCAGCACGTCGCGCTGGGCTGCGACGACGTCTTCGCCGTCGCGCGCTCCCTGCGCGAGGCGGGGGTCGCGCCCCTGGCCATCCCGGACAACTACTACGACGACCTCGCCTGCCGGACCGAGCTGCGCCCCGACACCAGGGAGCGCATGCGCGAGGGCGGCATCCTCCACGACCGGTCGGAGGAGGGCGAGTTCCTGCACTTCTACACGCCGACCGTGGACGGGCGGCTGTTCTTCGAGGTGGTCCAGCGCGTCGGCGGCTACCAGGGGTACGGGGCCGCCAACGGCACCGTGCGCATGGCCGCGCAGCGGGCGGAGCGCTCCCGGTGAGCGGCGCGTACGGCGCCCCGGGGCGGTCCTTCCTCGCGGGGCTCATCGGCGCGGGGATCGGCCCGTCGCTCACACCCCCCATGCACGAGAGGGAGGCCGCGAGGCTGGGACGCCGCCTCGTCTACCGGACGATCGACATCGACCGGCTCGGCATGGAGCCGGGGTCGGTCGGCTACCTGGTGGAGGCGGCGTCCAGGCTCGGCTTCGACGGGCTGAACATCACCCACCCGTGCAAGCGGCTCGTGCTGCCGGCCCTCGACGGGCTCTCCCCGGAGGCGGAGGCCCTGGGGGCCGTCAACACCGTCGTGTTCGGGGCCGGGGGAGCGGTGGGGCACAACACCGACTGGTCCGGGTTCGCGCGGTCGCTCCGGCAGGAGCTGCCGGACGCGCCCGGGGACCGGGTCGTGGTGCTGGGGGCGGGCGGCGCGGGGGCGGCCGTGGCCTACGCCCTGCTGGTGTCCGGTGTGCGGGAGCTGGCCGTGGTCGACGTCGACGGGACGAGCGCCGTGGCCCTCGCCGCCCGTCTGGCGGAGCGGTTCCCCGGGGCGGTCTGCCGTCCCGCGGGGACGGACGGGCTCGGAGCCGCCCTGGCCGGGGCCGACGGCCTGGTGCACGCGACGCCCACGGGCATGGCGCACCACCCCGGGATCCCCCTGGACCCCGGTCTGCTGCGCCCGTCCCTGTGGGTCGCCGACGTCGTCTACCGGCCCGTCCGCACCGAGCTGCTGCGCGCGGCGCAGGCGCGCGGCTGCCGGACCCTGGGCGGCGGAGGCATGGCCGTCTTCCAGGCCAGTGACGCGTTCGGCCTGATCACGGGGCTGGAACCCTCGCCGGAGCACCTGCACGCCCACTTCCGGGAGCTCATCGCCGGAGAGTGAGCGCCGTGCCGGGACCGGAGCCCTCCGGTCCCGGCACGGCCCCCCGGTCAGTCCAGGGCGTGGTAGCGGCCGGAGCGGCGCACCAGGGCCGGACCCTCGCCCCGCACACCGGCCAGGCCCACCACGTCGGCGAGGTACACCACGTGGTCGCCGACCTCCAGGCGCTGCCGCACCGTGCACTCCAGGGCGGCCAGCGCGTCGTCCAGCACGATGGCGCGCGTGTGCCCGCCCCGGTGGTGGGGCTGGTCCGTCACCAGGAGTCTGGCGCTGGGGCGCCCCTCGGCCGAGAAGCGGCCCGCCACCACCCGCTGTCCGGCGCCGAGAACGTTCACGGCGAACGCCCCGGCGGCCCCGATGACCTCGGCCATGTAGCCCTCCGCGCTCACGCCCACCCACACGATCGGCGGGTCGGCCGACACCGAGCCGAACGCGGTGACGGTCGCGCCCACGTCGTCCCGGCCGTCGGCGACGGTCACCACGGTGACCCCGGCGGGCAGCAGCGCCATGGCGTCCAGGTACGGACCGGTCAACGGATGTCCCAGACGTCGGGCATCGTCAGCGGACCGGCCGCGGGCAGCCCCATCGCCACGGCCGCGTGCTGGAGCGGGCCCCACGCGCCGAGCACCGTCTGCGGCTGCGAGGCCGCCATGTCCTCGCTGGACTCGTGCTGGCGGATCCGGTCCAGCGGGTGCGCGCGCGGGAAGGCGCGCAGGGGCAGGGGGCCGGCGCCCGCCTTCTCCCGGGCCAGGCGCACGGCCGTCTCCAGGCCGCCCAGCTCGTCCACCAGGCCCCGCTCCTTGGCGTCGCGACCGGTCCACACCCGTCCCCGGGCGACCTCGTGGACCTGCTCGCGGGTCATCTTGCGCGCCTCGGCGACCTTGCCGGTGAAGTCCTCGTAGATCTCGTCGAGGAGCGCGTTCACCCGCTCCCACTCGGACTCGGTGAACGGCTTGCGGGTGTCGAACATGCCCGCGTGCTCCCCGGTGCTCACGGAGTCGCTGGTCACGCCGAACCGCTCCAGCAGCCCGCCCAGGACCGGCTTGCCGGTGATCACGCCGATGGACCCGGTGAGGGTGCCGGGCTGCGCGACGACCGCGTCGGAGCCCAGCGTCACGTAGTAGCCGCCCGAACCGGCGATGTCGCCCATCGCCGACACCACCGGGATGCCGGCCCGGCTGGTCAGCTCGGACTCGCGGCGGATCGCGTCGGAGGCGGTCGGCGACCCTCCCTGGCTGTCCACCCGGAACACGACCGCCTTGACCTGCGGGTCCTTGCGGGCGGCCCGGAACGCCGCCGTCACGGTGTCCGAACCCATGACGGTGCCGCCGCCCAGCGGGGACCGCCGGGTCCTTCCCAGGCTGATGGCCCCGGTCGCGGAGATCAGCGCGATGTACCCCGGTCCGCCCGCCGCGCGGGGGCGGGGCGCCGGGGTGTGCTTGCGGTGGTAGCGGGTGACGAACTGGAGCGAGGGCTCCGGGGCGGAGCCGTCCCCGGCCCCGTCCGCCTGCGACCGGACCTCGCCGAGGAGGTCGGCGTACACCTCGTCCCGGTAGGCCAGGCCGTCGACCAGGCCGGCGTCCAGGGCCTCCTTGGGCATGAACGGACCGCGCGAGACCAGCTCGCGCACCTTCTCCTCGGGCAGGCCGCGCGCCTCGGACACCGCCTCCACCAGCTGGTCGCCCAGCGACGAGACGATGCGGCCGGACGCCTCCCTCTGGGCCTCCGTGAAACCGGTCTCGGTGACGCTGTTCAGCGCGTTCTTGTACTCGTGGCGCCTGCCGACCTCGTAGGACACGCCTAGTTTGTCCAGGGCGCCCTTGAGGAACGTCACGCGCATCATCAGGCCGGTCAGCCCGAGCACCCCCGTGGGGGCCATGACCACGCGGGAGAACGCGCAGGAGAGGTAGTACGGGAGGTTGCCCTCGCCCGTCTCCCCGAAGGAGTCTGCCCAGGCCACGGCGGTCTTGCCCGCGGCGCGGAAGTCGGCGACGCAGTCGCGCAGCTCCTGGACCTTCGCGAACCCCAGCGACCTGGCGTCCACGCGGACCAGGAGCGCGGCCACCCCCGGGTCGCGCGCACCGCGGCGGATGCCTTCGACGATGTCCAGGTAGTGCTGCCGGCGCCGGTTCACGATCTGGCTGATCGGGTCCCCGGGGGCCTCGTCGGCCACCCCTTCCGTCAGGTCCAGCTCCAGTACCAGCGGCCCCCGGGGGCGCGGCCCGAACCGGGTGAGGGACAAGGGTTCTGTGATCTTCGCGAGGTCCACCATGGCCCCAGCGTAGTGGCCGCTGTCCAGCGACTCCCTCGCCCGTCCCGGCAGCGCCTCGGTTGTCGCGAACGTGCCGGGATCCTCGGGTTCGCACCGTGTGCCGGGGGCGCTATGGTCGACTGGGTTCTGACCACGGGACGCGGGAGAGGGACGACGCATGGCGGGCATCCACGGGCGACGGCATCGGGCGCGAGGCGTGCGCGCCGGGGCGGGAACGGCCGTAGCGGCCTCCGCACTCCTGCTACTGGGCGCCTGCTCGGGCGGCGCGGAGGAGGGCGGCACCGCGATCGAGCTGGAGCGCGGCGAGAGCGGCATGGTCCCGGCGGTCGAACCGCCCGGCCCGGAGGGCTTCACCCCCCAGACGGTCGAGGGCATCACCATCGACGTCCCCGACGGCTGGGACGTCCAGAACCAGGGCGGCACGCTGTGCGCGAGCCCTCCCGGCCAGGCCGCCTGCGCCTACGGGTCGGTGCAGCTGACCGCCCACGCGGCGGAGAACCACCCCCAGGAGTGGCCCTCCAGGGGCGGGGCCCACAGCAAGGCGGACGGCTGGGCGGACAACACCGACCGCTGCCGCAGCCTCAACACCGCGGCCTCCGGCGACATCGGGATCAAGGACGCCGAGCTGCGGGTCTCCGACTTCACCGAACACGCCGACACCCTCAAGTCGCACCACTCCGTCTGGGACGTCACCTGCGCCAACGACGACACCTTCGAGGTGCGCATGTGGTTCCTGCCCACGAGCGACGTCCTCCTGTACGTCTGGTCCGCCGACTCCCAGCACTCCGCCGTCTACGACCAGATGGCCGCCTCCATGGACACGACCGAGTACCGGAGCTGACACCTGGCGCGTCCGTCCCGGATTCGGCCACCGGTTGCGCCGTTCCAGTGTCCCCCGGGTCCCGTTAGGCCATAGGGTCGTACTCGTCACGGCAGAGGACGTCCGGGGCGGCGCACGGCCGCGCGGACGACGGCAGTTCAGGCGACAGCGCGAAGCGGGGTGCAGCACTGGTGACCACCATCGGAGCGGCGGGACGGGTTGGTCAGTACACGCTCGACAACGGATTGCGCCTGGTGACGGCGGCGGCCTCCACCGGCCAGGTCACCGCGGTCAACCTGTGGTACGGCGTGGGTTCCCGGCACGAGGTCCCCGGGCGCACCGGTTTCGCGCACCTCTTCGAGCACCTCATGTTCCAGGGCAGCGGCAACGTGTCCAAGGGCGAGCACTTCGAGGAGATCGAGCGGCTCGGCGGCGACATCAACGCCTCCACGTCGAGCGACCGCACGAACTACTACGAGACGGTCCCCGAGCACGCCCTGGACCGGGTGCTGTGGCTGGAGGCGGACCGCCTGGAGACGCTGCGCGACGGCATGACCCAGGAGGTCCTGGACAACCAGCGCGACGTCGTCAAGAACGAGCGCCGCCAGCGCTACGACAACCAGCCCTACGGCACCGCCCTGGAGCGCATCCTGCGCCTGGCGTACCCCGAGGGCCACCCGTACCACCACCCGACCATCGGCTCCATGGCCGACCTGGACGCCGCCGACCTCGACTACGTCAAGTCGTTCCACAAGGCCCACTACGGGCCGGACAACTGCGTGCTCACCGTGGTCAGCGACCTCGACCCCGAGGACGTCCTGGCCCGCGTCGAGAAGTACTTCGGGTCGATCCCCGCCAGGGACTTCGTCCCCGAGGCGCCCGACGCCTCCCTGGGAGCGCCCCTGGGCGGTCCGGTGCGCGACGCCGTCACCGAGACGGTGCCCGCCGCCGGGGTGTTCATCGGGTACCGCGTCCCCCCGTACGGCGAGCGGGAGTTCGACGCCGTGCACCTGGCCTCGGCCGTGCTCGGCCAGGGGCAGGGCAGCCGCCTCTACCGCTCACTGGTGGTGGACCGCCCCATCGCCGCCGACGACGGCGGCGCCGCGGCCGACATCCTGCCCTTCCGCTACACCGACAGCCTCCTGCTGGTGAACATGCTCGCCCGCGAGGGCGTCGACGGCGACGTGCTGGAGGAGGCCGTGCGCGAGGAGATCGCGAAGCTGGCCTCCGGCGTGACCGAGGAGGAGCTGGAGCGCGCCCGCGCCGTCATGGAGCGAGACCACCTCCAGTCCATCTCCAGTCCTGCCGGGCTGGCCGACAGCATCAGCAGCTGCACGCAGCTGTTCGACGACCCGGAGCTCGCCTACACCTGGCCCCGGCGCTGGGACGACATCACCGCGGAGGAGGTGCGGGCCGCCGCCGAGCGCCTGCTGGTCGACGACAACCTGCTCGTCGTCCGCTTCGACCCCGAGGAGTCCTCGGAGGCCGAGACCCTCCAGGCGGACGCCGAGGCGAACGCCGCCGGCGCCTCCTAGGGCGCGCCGCCACCCCTGGCCCTGTCACCGCAAGCCGCAGAAAGAGCCGCAGAGCATGCCGCAGACCCGCCCGCCACTCGGTGCCGTAGCGTCCTACTCCTTCCCGAAGCCCCAACGGGTCACCGTCGGGGGCGGCACCGTCGTCGCCATCGACGTGCCCGGCCAGCGACTGGTCTCCCTCCGCCTCGTGCACCCCCACGGGGGCGCCGTGGAGCCGCTGGACGCCATGGGCGTCAACGTGCTCACGAGCGAGGTGCTGGAGGACGGCCCCGACGGCAACAGCTCCCTGGCCCCCGCACTGGAGCGCCACGGCGCCGAGTGGATGTCCCGCGTCAACTGGGACGGATTCATCACCGGCCTGGACGCCCCCGCCAACCGCGTCAACGAGGCCGTCCGCCTGTTCGCGGACGCGGTCCGGCGCCCCGCCCTGAACCCGGACGACGTCGTCCGCCGCCGCGAGCAGCTGCTGGAGCGGTTCTGGCTGGAGGCCGCCACGGCCGGGACCCTGGCCATGCGCAGCCTCGGCGGCCAGCTGTTCACCGGCCGCTACGCCACCCCGCTCGGGGGAGGCCCGGTCCGGCTGGCCGACATCACCCCGGAGACCGTGGCGTCCTTCCACGCCGAGTCCATCGCCTCCGTCGCCGGGACCCTGGTGGTCGTCGGCGACCTCGACGGGATCGACCTGGAGGAGCTGGGCAAGACGGTGTTCGGCGACGCCGCCTCCGTCCCGGAGCGCGAGTCCTCCGTCCCGGCGCCGCCGCCCGGCGAGCTGCCCCGCATCCTGATCGTCGACCGCCCCGGCTCCGTCCAGTCGGCCCTGGTCATCGCGCACCGCGCCCCGTCCCGCTCGCAGGTCGACCTGCCCAGGGCCGAGGGCATCAGCGAGGTGCTGGGCGGCATGTTCACGTCCAGGCTCAACATGGAGCTGCGCGAACGCCTCGGCTACACCTACGGCGCCGGATCCCGGTTCGACCTGCGACGCGACAGCGGCGTGTTCTTCATGTCCACCCAGGTGGAGGCGGACACCACCGCCCACTCCGTCACCTCGTCGCTGGAGCAGGTCGCCGAGCTCCGGGAGTCGGGCGTCACGGAGGAGGAGCTCACCGCGGTGCGCGAGTCCAACACGGTGGGCCTGCCCGTCAGCTACTCGACGGCGCGCTCCCTCGCGGGGGCCCTGGTCGACATGGTCGTCCACGACCTGCCGGACGACCACGTGGACCGCAACCGGGCCGGCTACGAGAGGCTGACCAAGGAGAGCCTGGACTCGGCCGCCACCGAGTACCTGCACCCGGAGGAGGCCGTCGTCGTGGTGGTCGGCGACGCGGACCGCCTCCGGCAGCCGCTCACCGACACCGGGATCGGTCCCGTCGAGGTCCGCGACCCGGAGTCCCTCTGGTCCTGATCCGGGGCGTGCGGGCGTGTCGCGCCCGCACGCCCGCCCCATGGCCGGGGCAAGGACGGGTAAAGGAGAGGCAGGTCATGGCATGCGCAGGTTTTCGTCGGACATAACGAAAGCGAACCTATGTGCCAGTGTTATGGCAACTACCAGCGTGGACTCGGCGTCCTGCTGGTATAACGAGTGATCCGTGCACCTACATGGTGACAGCGACCGCAATGCTCCGCAGGAGGCCACCATGGCCGGTGAATGGACCCGTGGATAACCGTGTCCTCCCTAGACAACCCTCACACACAGCGGCCCCGGGCGTCGCGCTCTTCCGAAGGTCCGGAGGTAGCCGGTATGGGCGACTCCGGTCCTGAGGGGCGCCTGCTCAAAGGGCGCTACCAGCTGGTGTCGGAGATCGCCAGGGGCGGTGTCGGCACGGTGTGGCGCGCCGTCGACCTGGTCATCGACCGCGAGGTCGCCGTCAAGGAGCTCAGGCTCCCGGCCGACCTGAGCCGCTCCGAGCGCGAGTCCCTCCTCCAGCGCACCACGCGTGAGGCCCGGGTCGCCGGGCGCCTCACCCACCCGAGCCTGGTCACCGTCCTGGACGTCGTGGACGAGGACGACCGGCCGTGGATCGTCATGGAGCTGGTCGAGGCATCCACCCTGGAGGAGCTGATCCAGGTGGGCGGCCCGCTGCCCTACCAGCGGGTGGCGGAGATCGGGCTCCAGCTGATCGACGCCCTCAAGGTCGCGCACACCGAGGGGATCGTCCACCGCGACGTCAAGCCCGAGAACGTGATGATCAGCCAGGCCGGGCGCGTGGTGCTGACCGACTTCGGGCTGGCCGCCTGGAACGGCGAGTCGGCGCTGAGCGCGTCGGGCCGCATCATCGGCTCTCCCGCCTACATCCCGCCGGAGAGGGCCAAGGCCGGACCGGTCGGGCCGGAGTCGGACCTGTGGTCCCTGGGCGCCACCCTGTACGCGGCGGTGGAGGGCCACCCTCCCTACGACCGCAAGGGCTACATCAAGATCCTGCGCCAGGAGCAGCTGGACGAGCCCGCGGAGGCCGCGAACGCGGGCCCGCTCGCGCCGGTGCTCGCCGGCCTGCTCCGCGTCGAGCCCGGCGAGCGGCTGACCGCGGAGAACGCCACCAAGATGCTGCGGATCGCGGCCCTGGCCCCGTGGGCGCCCGAGACCAGCGTGGAGACGGCCGCCTCCGGGGCCCGTCCGGCCGAGCCGCGTCCCGGCGAGGGCGGCGGGGACGAACAGGACCGGGAGTCGGCCCGCGAGCACTTCAAGGCGGGCGCCCACGTCCTGGCGGAGTCCATCAACGAGCGGCTGCGCAACAGCCCCGAGGCGATGAACTCGATCATGACGTCGATCCGCGAGTCCACGGACACGCTGGGGCTGACGAGTTCGGGCCGGCACGCGGAGAAGAGCATGCTGCCGGTGTTCGCCGGCGTCGCCCTCGGCGTGGTGCTCCTGCTGGCCGTCGTGCTCTGGGCCCTGCTCGGCCGCTAGCGGGCCGGCCGCGGGAGCGGCCGTCGCGGCCCGACGCCCCCGTCCTCACCGGTCCTGTGCCCGTGGCGGGGTTCGGCGCCGGGGCCCGCCGTGCGGGACCGCGGTGCGCAGGAGGCGGGCGGGGCCCACCGACCGGCGCATACCGCCTGCGGTTCGGGGTGGGGGGTGTCCCCCGGGGTGTCGCGGGTCGTGCGGAGGGTGGGCGGAGCCCACCGACCGGCGCATACCACCTCGTAGGGCCGGCGGGATTCGAACCCGCACTGTACAGCACCTAAAGCTGTCGTCTCCTGCCGGTTGGACTACGGCCCCGTCGGGACAACTGTACCGGGGACGCGGGCGGACCCGGCCGCCAGGCCCCGCAGGGCCGGGCCAGGCCGGGCCGCCGGAGGCCGGAGGGTCAGACGCCGAGTTCCTTCTTGAGGCGGTCGACGTGCCCGGTGGCCTTCACGTTGTAGAAGGCCTTCTCCACCTTGCCGTCGGCGCCGACGACGACGGTGGAGCGGATGACGCCCTGGACCGTGCGGCCGTAGTTCTTCTTCTCGCCGAAGGCGCCGTAGGCGCGCAGGGTCTCCTTGCCGGGGTCGCCGAGGAGGGTGAACGTCAGGCCCTCCTTCTCCCGGAACGCGGCCAGCTTGTCGGTCGTGTCGGGGGAGACGCCCAGGACGGTGAGGCCCGCCGAGCCGAACTCGCGGAGGTTGTCGCGGAAGTCGCAGGCCTGGGTGGTGCACCCGGGGGTCATCGCCGCCGGGTAGAAGTACAGGACGACGCGCTGCCCGGTGGAGGCCAGCACCTCGCTGAGGGTGACGGGCTTGCCGTCGGCGTCGTCGAGGGTGAAGTCGGGGGCCTGGTCGCCGGGCGCCAGGCGGATCGGGTCGCTCACGTGGTGTTCCCATCTGCTCGTCGGCGGGGCGGTGGGGCCCCGCCCGCTCACTGCTCCTACCGTAGCGAGCGCGCGGGGTGCCCCGGGGAGCGGCGCTTCTTCACCTGTGTCAGGCTGGGTTTACCGGCTTCGGTTGCGATTCCGGTTCGGTTCATCCGCTTTGGGGGTGACCAGCGGTTCGATCACCTATTGTTGACCGCACTCGTGCTTTCGGTCGACCCGCTGGTGACGCCCTTCGCGCACCCGGGCGCCACGCCCCTCCGGTGGTGGTCGGCACGGCCTCCGGGCCGGAACACATCCGCTTCGTGTTGGGGAGTATTGGCGACGATGCCTGGATTCACACTCGACGAGGTCAGGGAGCGCACGCTCAAGGAGCGCGACTCCTGGCTCACGGTCTCCCTCGTGGACCCGGTCGCGGTCCGGCTCGTCCGCCTGGTCGCCAACCGGACCTCGATCACGCCCAACCAGCTCACGGTGGTCGCGCTCTTCCTGGGGCTCGGCGCGGCGGTCTGCTTCGCCCTGGGCTACCGGCAGTTCCTGGCCCTGGGCGCGGTCCTGTACATCCTGTGCTTCCTCGTGGACTGCGTGGACGGCAAGCTGGCGCGGCTCACCGGTTCGGAGTCCCTGTTCGGGTCGTGGATGGACTACGTGTCCGACCGGTTCCGGGTGCTGGTGTGCGCGGTCGCCCTCATGGGCGGGCAGTACGTCGTGTCCGAGGAGGTCGCCCCCGACTCCAACCCGGTGTGGTTCGTGTGGCTGGCCCTGGCCGTCGTCTTCCTGGACATGCTCCGGTACCTCAACGCCCTGCAGGTCTACAAGGTGCGCAGGGAGATGCGCTCGCACCTGGCGGCCGCGCTGGAGAGGGCCCGTGCGACCCTGTCGATGCTGGAGCCCGAGGACGACGACACGGCCTCGGCCACCGGCGGCGGACGCACGATGAGCGACGGCGGAGAGCAGGCGGTGCTCCGCCACGGCATCGGCGTGCTGGAGCAGATACTGCACAGCCAGAACGAGCGGGAGGCGCGCAACCACCGCACGGCGGGCAAGCAGCCGGACCTGACGCTGCCCAAGGTGGACCTCCACCAGGAGTTCCGCTCCCGCTTCCCCTGGTACCAGCGCTTCTGGTCGGCGCTCAACGCCAGGCGCATCAGGACGCACCTGGTGGGCGGTATCGAGTTCCAGCTGGCGGTGTTCGTGGTGGCTCCCCTGGCCGTCGCGGTCCTCGGCACCACGTCGCTGATCGGCTGGATCACCGCCGCCGCGGGCGTTTTGCTTCTCGCCTTCGAGATAGCCATCATCTATAAACTGTGGTTGTCCACGCGGGACTTCTTCCGCGTGGTCGACGGAATCGACGGCGCGCTGAGATTCTCCGGTCCGTCCGACGGCGCGGAGGAGAGCCGGGACTCCGGCTCGGACTCGGACTCGGGCTCTCAGACGACCCTGCGCCAGTGGAGAGAGGCGGAGCCCCATGACGGGACGCGACACCGAACCGCGCCAGACCCCGGCTGAGATCCAGGCCGAGATCACCCGCGAACAGCGGCGGCTGGCGGAGACCCTGGACGAGCTGAGTGAGCAGGCCCGGCCTGCCAACATCGCCCGTAGACAGATCGGGAGGGCCCGCGAACGCGGCGCACGGATCGTCGACGAGGCACGCGCCCTCGTGGTCGGCGGAGGCGCTGTGCGTGTGGAGAGCCACCTCGTGGCCCCCGAGGAGGGCAGCATCGTCATCAAGGGCGATGACGAGGTCGTGACCACCTACCAGTCGCGCCGCCGGCTGCCCCCGGAGGCGCTGATCCTCGCGGTCGGCGTGGGCGCGGTGATCGCCGTGGGCGTGGTGGCCTGGGCGGTCCGCCGCCGCGGGTAGCGGAACCGGTGGGAGGGGCCCGTGCGCTCGGCGCACGGGCCCCTCGTCGTACGGGCGGTCCTGTGTTCAGGCGGCTCCGGCCCGGCGGACCGGGGGCAGCCCCCGTGGCGGGCGCGCGGGGACGGCGGACCCCGCCGGCTCCGGGCCGCTCCGCGGGTGCCGGTGGCGCGGCCCGGAGCCCGGGCCGCCGCCCGGCTCAGAGGAAGGTCCGGCCCTCGCCCCGGTAGGTGGGGACGGCGCCGACGTACTCGCCGGTGTCGGAGTCGACCAGGTGCAGGGTGTCGAAGCGCTCGCAGAGCTCGCCCGCCTTGGCGTGGCGCATCCACACGCGGTCGCCGACGGCGAGGCCGTCGGCCGCGGCGCCGACGAGGGGGGTCTGCACCTCTCCCGCTCCCTCGTTGGCCGTGTAGGACAGTCCTTCGGGGAGGTGGGGGGTGGGCGCCCGGTGGGGGTCGACGGGCCCGGAGGCGGGGTAGCCGCCCCCGAGGGCGGTCACCACGCCCGGGGCGGGGCGGCGCACGACGGGGAGCGCGAAGAGGGCGGCGGGGCGGCCGCGGAAGGCCCGGTAGTGGTCGAACAGGTGCGGGTGGAAGAGGCCGGACCCCGCCGTGAGCTCGGTGACGGCCTTCTCCCGGCCGGTGGTGTGGAGGCTGCCGGTGCCGCCGCCGTTGACGAAGCGCAGGTCGGCGACGGCGCCCACCGCCCGCACGACGGCGGCTCGGCGCCGGGCGAGCTCGACCGCCGATCTTCGCTGGACGGCGCGCAGGACGCGCGCGTACAGGGGGCGCCCGGGAGGGGCGTCGCCCACCCCGGCGATCTGCCCCTCGTAGGCCATGATCCCGGCCAGCTCCAGCCCGGGCCGCTCGACGACGGCGCGGGCGAGCGCCGCCGCCTGTGCGGGGGTGCGCACGGGGGAGCGGAAGGAGCCGATGCGGGCGCGGGAGCCGAGGGGCTGCCAGCTGGTGTCGATGTCCAGGCAGACGCGGACGGGCGGGGCCCCGGCTCCGCGCGCGCCGGAGGCGGCCGCGTCGGCCACGGCGGCGCTGATCAGGTCCAGGTGGGCGGTGTCGTCGACCATGACGGTGACGGTCCGGGCGGCGTCGGGGTCCCCCGCGAGCCGGGTGAGGGACTCCCGGTCGACGGTGGGGTAGGCCACGAGGATGTCGTCGTCCAAGGGGCCCTCGGAGTCGCCCTCGGCCAGCCAGAGCGCCTCGGGGAGGGTGAAGGCCATGATCCCCGCGTAGCCGGGGAGGGAGAGGGCGGTGCGGAGCAGGGCACGGCTGCGCACGGACTTGCTGGCGATGCGGACGGGCTTGCCGTGGGCCCGGCGGGTGAGGTCGGCCGCGTTGGCGCGGAAGGCGGCCAGGTCGACCATGGCGAAGGGGGCTTGGAGTTCGCGCGTCGCGGCCTCGTACTTCTCACGCAGGCTTGTCATGCGTCCGAGGATGCCAGAACATGAATGTGTTTCATATTCCCGATGGTGAACGGTTCGGTGAACCCTGTGGCCGGGACGACGCCCCGGAACCGCTCCGCCGGGCGGCCCGGGTCGATATCCTGGGGCGTCACGGCTGATTAGCCGGTCCGACCCCAGGAATGGTTCTTTCCCATGAGTGAGCGCGAGTACGTCCTGACCCTTTCGTGTCCCGACAGCAGGGGCATCGTCGCGGCAGTGGCCAACCTGCTGTCCGACCACGGTTGCAACATCACCGAGAGTCAGCAGTACGGCGACCACTACACGGGCCGGTTCTTCCTGCGGATGCAGTTCGTGGCGGAGCGGGGCGGCGACGGGCCGGTCGGCGAGGACGTGCTGCGCGGGGCGTTCGCTGCGCTGGCGGGGGACTTCGGGTCCGATGCGGGCGAGGCGTTCGTCGAGTGGACGCTCAACCCCCGCGACGTGCGCCCGCGCATGATCGTCATGGTGTCCAAGTTCGGCCACTGCCTCAACGACCTCCTCTACCGCCAGCGCAGCGGGCTCCTGGACGCCGACATCGCCGCCGTGGTGTCCAACCACCCGGACCTGGGGTTCCTCGCGGACTCCTACGGCGTGGACTTCCACCACCTGCCGGTCACCGCGGGGAACAAGCCGGAGCAGGAGACGCGGCTCCTGGAGCTGGTGGACTCCTACGACGTGGGCCTGGTCGTCCTGGCCCGCTACATGCAGGTGCTCTCCGAGCAGCTGTGCACCAAGATGTCCGGTCGGATCATCAACATCCACCACTCCTTCCTGCCGAGTTTCAAGGGTGCGCGCCCCTACCACCAGGCCCACACGCGCGGGGTCAAGCTGATCGGTGCGACGGCCCACTACGTCACCGCCGACCTGGACGAGGGGCCCATCATCGAGCAGGAGGTGTCCCGGGTGGACCACACGCACAGTCCGGAGCAGCTCACCGCGATCGGCCGGGACCTGGAGTCGGTGGCGCTGGCACGCGCGGTCAACTGGCACGCGCAGCGCCGGGTCCTCCTCAACGGGGGGAAGACGGTCGTCTTCGGCTGACGCCGGGGACACGGCCTCCCCGGCGGATCGCCGGGCGGGACCGCTTTTCGGACTCAGGGGCGCCTTCCGGGGCGCCCTTTTCGTTTTCCCGCGACGCAGGGGTGTGTCGTGCCCGTGGAGGCGGGATGGGAAAGACTCTCTCCTCTTCTGACCAGCGATTCGTTACTCAAAGTATCTTGGTAGCTACGTACAGTGTGTATATGGTGTGTTTAGTTCGGAACTCATCTGGCCATCCCTTGGCGCAGATACCGGGTTTCGGTCCGAAATCTCCGAGAGCAATGCGCTCGGAGGAGGGGGCAGAAAACATGGGCAAGCACTTCGACGACGCCGCCGGCAAGGCCAAGGAGGCCTACGGCAAGGCCGCGGGGGACCGCGGCAAGGAGGCCGAGGGCAAGGCGGACCAGGCCAAGGCCGATGCCAAGGACAAGGCCGACCGGGCCAAGGACAAGGCCAAGGACGCGAGCGAGAAGGCCAAGAACGTCTTCAAGCGCTGACGACCGCTGTGACCACGGGGTTTCTGCACACTGCGCAGGGGGGGACCAGTGTCGGACATCAGGACCGAAGCGAAGGTGCCGGGCGCCCGCGAGGCGGGCAGGGGGGACGCCTCCGGCGACGGGGGAGGACGCACCCAGATCGCGGACGGGGTGGTCGCGAAGATCGCCGGGATGGCCGCGCGTGAGATCGGCGGCGTCCACGCGATGGGCGGCGGGACGGCGCGCGCCGTCGGCGCCGTGAGGGACGCCGTGACCGGCGGCGGCGCCGACCGCGGCTCCGTCTCGCGCGGGGTCTCGGTCGAGGTGGGCGAGCGCCAGGCCGCCGTGGACATCGACCTGGTCGTCGAGTACGGGGCCGCCATCCAGGACCTCGCGGCCTCCGTGCGGCGCAACGTCGCCACGGCGGTGGAGCGCATGACCGGCCTGGAGGTCACCGAGATCAACATCAGGGTGGACGACATCCACCTGCCCGACGAGGACCAGGACGACGACTCCGACGACTCCGGGCCCCGGGTCCGGTAGTGGCGGCCGGCGGTGGGGACCCGGGCGAGGTGGCCCGGCGCGTGGCCGAGGAGGCCGTCCGCTTCCCGGACGTGGTGGAGCTGTCGTCCGGAGGGTTCGGAACGCTGGCCACCCCCGTGCCCGGCGGACGCGTGCACGGCGTCGCGGTGCGCTCGGACGGGGTCGAGGTGGGCGTCGTGGTCCGCTTCGGGAGACCGCTGCCGGAGATCGCAGCCGAGCTGCGCCGGGGCCTGGCCCCGCTGGCCGGCGGCCGCACCGTCCACATCTCGGTGGAGGACGTGGTCGCCGGTCTCGGCGACGGCAGCCGGACGGGGCTCTGAACGTGGAAGCAACAGGTGCTGGACAAGAGGGGGAAGCCATGTGGCCCATCGTCGGCCTGTCCTACGGGACGGTACTGGGGCTCGCCGCCGCCTTCGGCGGGTTCGCGGCCTTCGCGCTGGTCCTGGTTCTGGGCCTCGTCGGGTTCGTCGCGGGCCGGGCGATGGAGGGCGAGATCGACCTCGGTGAGATGTTCTCGCGGCGATCGGCCTGAGGCGGGCCCCTCGGACGGGCGAGGGCGCCGCCGACACACGCGCCCCGGAGGGAAGGAGCGGTCGTGGCCGGAGTGCGGACCGATACGGTCCCCAGGCAGAGGGAGCACCCGCCCGGCGGGCCGGACCACGGGCGGCACGAGCGCGGACACGGCCCCGCGGGCCGCACCGTCATCGAGCCCGGAGTGGTCGAGAAGGTCGCGGCCCGGGCCGTCCGCGAGGTCGAGGGGGCCCGCGCGGCCAGGTCGAGGGCCGCACGGGCGAAGGTGAGCGGTGACGTGGTCCTCCTGCGGCTGCGGATCACCGTGCGCTACCCGCGCTCGGCGCGGGAGGCCGCCGCCCGTGTCCGCGGACACGTCAAGGAACGGGTCGAGCGGACCACCGGCAAGCAAGTCCACCACATCGACATCGAGATCGCGGAGCTGGTGCGCTGACATGACCACCGTGGAAGAGGTGCTCGGCCGCCCGGACCAGGGCGTCGACCGTCGGGCGAAGCGGGTGGCGGTCCATACCTTCCGGCCGAGGAGGTCGTGGCCCGCGGTGATCACGGGGCTCGTGATCCTCGTCGTGGCCGTCGTCGCCGCCGCCGAGGTGATCTCCGCGCTCGCCGGGAGCCCGCTGCGGCTCATCCCGGTGGGCGCGGCCACCGGATATGCCGGGGCCACCACCTGGTCCGCCCCCTCGGTGCAGATCGCGTCGGCCGTCCTGGCGCTGATCGGCCTGGCGCTGATCGTGGCAGCCCTCACGCCCGGGCACGGGCACTGGACCGCGCTGCGCACCGACGACCCCGCACTGGTGGTGGGGCTCACCAGGCCCGCGCTGCGCCGTGCGGTGGCCGCGGCGGCGCACGAGGTCAGCGGTGTCGACGCCGTGAACGTCGCCGTCCGGGGCAACAGGCTCCGGGTGCACGTGCGCACCGGTATGCGGGAGGCCGCGGGGCTGCCCGCGGAGGTGACCGCGGCCGTGGAGCGGCGGTTGGAGGAGCTGGCGCCGCTGCGCAGCATGCGGATCGCCACCCATGTCAGGTACGCGGAGGTGTGACCGTGGTGCGAGACAGGGCCCGCAGGTCGGCCCGGGGGAACCGTTGGGGCCTCGCGGTCGTGGGCGCGGTCCCGCTCGCCGCGGGGCTGGCGGCGCTCGCCGCGGGGCGCGGGCTGTTCGGCGCGTCCCTCGCGGAGAGCCCCCTGCTCAGCGCGTCGGCGGCCGACTTCCTCGGACGGCCGTGGGTGCCGTACGCGGCGGTCGCGGTGGCGTTCGTCGCGGGGTTCCTGGCGTTGCGCTGGCTGATGATCCAGGGGCTCAACGACACCGTGGGGCGCCTGGTCCTGGACAAGGGCAACGACGGCCGGGTGGAGATGTCCGAGAGCGTGGCCCGCGGAGCGCTGGAGCAGGAGGTCGCGGACTACCCGGGTGTGCGCCGCGCACGTGCGAGGCTGACGGAGTCCTCCGACGCGCCGCACCTGCGGCTGGCGCTCACCCTGGACGACGACGCCGACGTCAGGGGGGTGTGGCAGCGGGTGCGCTCGGACGCCCTGGCGAACCTGCGCAGCTCTCTCGACCTGGAGAGGGTGCCCGCCGTCGTGCGGATGTCGATGACCGCTCCGGCCAAGAACCCCCGGCGGGGCCTCGCCTGAGGGGGAGGGCCCGCACGGGCCCTCCCCGGCTCGGCGCGGCGACCATCCGTCCTCGACCACGCAGCGGGCCGGCGCGAGGCGCCCACGGGGCCAGGGATGCGTTGGCATGGATGGTGTGAACCACGGAGGGTCCTCCGGTGAGTCGGTGCAGATCCAGACGATCCACACCGATACCGGAGGCCCTCTTCGCTTGGGTCGGGCGGGGTGGGCGGTTCCCGACCTCAGCGGCCAGCACACCTGGGCGTGGTCCGTGGGTGCTTTCGGTGGGCCCGGCGCTCGCGCCGATCGCCGCGGGCCCGGGACGACCCGCGGAACACGGCCTACGCCAGGGCGGCGTCCGCGTCGCTGCGCTCGTGCCGCACGCGGCCGTCGCGCAGGACGGTGCGCACGTTGCGCTCGGGATCCGCGAGCACCCCGATGTCGGCGAGGGGGTCGCCGTCCACGACCAGCAGGTCGGCACGGGCGCCGTCGCGCAGGGTGCCGACGACGCCCTCCAGGCCGAGGAGCCGGGCGGCGTTGACGGTGGCCGAGCGCAGGACGTCGGCGGCGGGCTGGACCCGGCCGCGGATGGCGAACTCCCGGCTCTGGCGGTCCTGCATACCGCCGAGCAGGTCGCTGCCGAAGACCAGGTTCACCCCGGCCTCGTGCGCCATGCGCAGCGCGTCCATGCCGCGGGTGAGGACGGTGTCCACCTTCTCCTGGCTCGCGGCGGGCAGGCCGTAGGCGGCGCCCTGGAGGGACAGTTCCTCGTAGGTCACGAGCGTGGGCACCAGGAAGGCGTCGTGCTCCAGGAACAGCTCGACGCTGCTCTGATCGATGAGGTTGCCGTGCTCGATGCAGCGCACGCCCAGGCGCAGGCCCCGGTTGACGGCGCGGGCGGTGTAGGCGTGGCCGGTGACGTAGCGGTTGGCGGCCTCGGCCTCCTCCACCACGGCGCGGATCTCGTCCTCGGAGGACTGCGTGGAGTCGATGCGGTCGGTCGGGGAGGCGACCCCGCCCGACAGCATGATCTTGAGGTGGTGCGCGCCGGTGCGGAGCTGTTCGCGCGCGGCCCGGCGGAACTCGTCGGGGCCGTCGCAGACCACGCCGGCGCCGGGGCAGCAGGCGTGGGTGTCGTTGCCCTGGCGGCCGGGGCCCCGGAAGTCGCCGTGCCCGCCCGTCTGGGAGAGGGCCTTGCCGCCGAACATCAGCCGGGGGCCGTCGACCAGCCCCTCCTCCACCGCGAGGGCCAGGCCCCAGTCGCCCCCGGCGACGTCGCGGACGGTGGTGAAGCCGCGCTTGAGCATGGCGTTGAGGGACGTGGCGGCGTAGCTGGCGATGTAGGAGGGCGAGTGGTCCATGGCCGCGCCGAGGTCGGCGCTGAAGGCGGTCGCGTGGATGTGGCCGTCGATGAGGCCCGGCATGAGGGTGGCTCCGCCCAGGTCGACGACCTCGACGGCCCCGTCCTTCTCGGGGGCGGGGCCGCGGCCGCTGCCCGCGATGAGCCCGTCCTCCACGAGCAGCCAGGAGTCCGGCGTCCTGGTGCCCGCCTCCGGGTCGAGGAGGCCCGCCCCGGTGAAGAGGAGCGGCGGCTGGGACTGGCGGGTCATGTGTACCTCCGATGGAACGGCTCGGCGTGTGGGCCACGCATCTGCAATATATGTTGCATCAAAGGCGCGCGGACGGCCAGGGGGTGGTATCGCTTGGTGGACGCGCGGCCCGGGGTGTTCCGGCCGCGCCGGGACGGAGGGGTGATGGCGGACTGGATCGAGGCCGCGCTCGGCGACGGGCGCCTGGGCCGCGCGGCCGAGCGCGTGGTCAGGGTGCTGCGGGACCAGCCGAGGTTCGCGTCCTACGCGAGCACCGCGGAACTGGCCGAGCGCGCCGGGGTCAACGTCGCCACGGTGGTCCGCGCCGCGCAGGCCCTCGGGTTCAGCGGCTGGCCGGCGCTCCGCGTCGAACTGCGCTCGCGCTACCTGGCCTCCCTCAGCGCGGGGGAGGTGCTGGCCGAGCACGCCGGGTCCGACGCCGACCCGGTCCGGGCGGCGGTCCGCGCCGACCGCGAGGGGCTGCGGACCCTGGAGCTCACGCTCGAACCCGGCAGGGTGCGCGCGCTCGCCGCCTCCATCCACGCCGCGCGCAGGACCAGGGTGGTGGGTTCGGGCACCTTCGCGGCGCCCGGCCTGCAACTGGCGCACGCCGCCGGGATCATGGGCTACGACGTGGAGCGGTTCGACGTCGGGGGGACGGCGCTGGTCAACGCCCTGGGGCGGATGGGACCGGAGGACCTGCTGCTGGCGTGCGACCTGTGGCGGCTGCCCACCGCGCTGCGCGCCGCGGTGAGGGTCGCCGGGCAGCGGTCGGTGCCGGTCGCGGTCATCACCGACCGCAGGGACTCCCCGCTGGCGGAGGGCGCCGCGCACCTGCTGCTCGTCCCGAGCGAGGGGGTGGGCATGTTCCCCTCGCTGGTCCCGGCGATGTCGGTGATCCACGCGGTGCTGGCCGAGCTGGCGCGGATCGGCGGGGACGGGGTGCTGCGGGCCGTGCGCGACACGGAGCGCCTGTGGGAGGAGACGGAGCTCTTCTGAGCGACGGCCGGGTGGATGACCTGCGGCGACGGAGTGACACGCACGTGACGTGATCAGGATCACGTTCTTTGCAATAAGTGTTGCACTTCACTGGCGCGACTGCTTTCATGGCGGACGGATCACCGCCGGTGGTCTCCCCCCGTGCCCATCCCCTGAACCGAACCTCGCAGGTGGCCAATGCAGACGACCCATCTCGTGATCCTCGCCGTGTACATCCTGGCCATGCTGGGGATCGCCCTCTACTTCCTGCGCTCCGGCAAGCTGCGCGGCGGTGACGACTTCCTCTTCGCCGGACGCAGCCTCCCCCGCCCGGTCATGATCGCCACCATGCTGGTCACCTGGGTCGGGTCCGGAACCATCATCGGCGGCGCCAACTTCGCCTACACCTACGGGCCGACGGCCGGGCTCGTCTTCTTCGCGGGCACCCCGCTGGGCATCCTCGTCCTGCTCCTGGCGGCCCGCCGCATCCGGAGGGCGTCCAGGCACACCATCCCCGAACTGCTGGAGGTGCGCTTCGGCATCGGGGTCCGCACCGTCGCGGCGGTGGTCACCACCATCGCCTTCCTGGGCCTGACCGCCTCGCAGTTCGTCGGCGGCGGGTACGTCGTCAGCCTGGTCACCCCGCTGTCCGCCACCCAGGGGACCGTGCTCATCGCCGTCGTCGTGACCCTGCTGACGATCAGCGGCGGCCTGTTCTCCGTCGCCTACACCGACTTCGTGTCCGCCATCCTCATCGTCCTCGGCCTGTGCATGGCGCTGCCCCTGGTGTTCGCCGCGGTCGGCGGTCCGGGCGCCTACTGGGACGGGCTGCCGGAGCAGGCGCGGACCTTCAGCGGCGGACTGAGCGCGCTCCAGCTCCTCGGCTACTTCCTCCCGCTGTTCCTGCTGCTCCTCGCCGACCAGAACATGTACCAGCGCCTCGCCGCCGCCAAGGACGAGCGCGAGGCCAGGTCGTCCACCATGGGCATGCTGGTGGGCAGCTTCTTCGTCTTCATCCCCGTCGTCCTGCTCGCCACGGCCGCCGCCGTCCTCATGCCCGGCATCAACGGGGACATGGCGGTCCTGAGCCTGGCCTCCGAGGGCTACCTGCCCGCCGTCCTGGGCGGCCTGATCCTGGCCGGCGCGGTCGCCTTCGTCATCACGACGGGCTCGTCGTACATGCTGTCCGGAGCCTCCAACGTCGCCTACGACCTGTACGCGCGCTTCGTGGGGGACCGGGTGAGCGAGCGCAGCAAGCTCGTGGTCCAGCGGCTGTCGGTCCTGGGCATCGCGCTCGCGGGCCTGGCCCTGAGCCTGTACTTCCCGACCGTGCTCGAGCTCCAGATGTACTCGTACACCGTCTACGGCGCGGCGATCACCCCGGTGGTCCTGTCGGTGCTGTTCTGGAAGCGCGCGACCACCGCCGGAGCCGTCGCCGCCCTCGTCGTGGGCGCGGCCACGACCATCGGCTGGCAGCTGGCCGGAACCCCGGCCGGCCTGAACGGGGTCATCGCGGCACTGCCCGCGGCCCTGGTCGCCCTGGTCGCCGTCAGCCTCCTCACGAAGGCGCCGGACCCGGAGAGGGTGGCCGCCGCCGTCGCGGCGCCCGACGCAGACACCGGCGCCGAGGCCGACGCCTCGAAGTGACCCGCCCCCGGGCCGCGCTCACGCGCGGCCCGGCCGGCGTCCCCGCGCAGCCGCAGGCGGGGCTCCCGGTCGACGCGGCGG
>NZ_JBSHDN010000029.1:0-46182 GCF_053616335.1 Nocardiopsis sp. NPDC055824 | reverse complement strand
GCCCCGAGTAGTGCAGGACGAGCGGGGCGTTGTCCTGGGCCCCCGAGAAGGAGTTCCGATGTCTGAGAGTGCGCAGGCGCGCGGCGCGGCGGAGGGCCGTCCCACACCGGAGTCCGAGTTCCGGACGGCGCTCTCCGGTGGAGCCGACGGCACGGTCTCCGGCGGGGCCGCGGGCTCCGCGGCGCACATCGCGCCCGCTCCCCCGACCGGGGCCGCCGAGGGGGCGGCCGAGGCCGTTCCCGCTCCCCGGATCACCGGCGCCCTGCACGAACCGGCCGCCCCCCAGGCCCCGGAGGTGGCCCTGGACCGTCCGGGCAAGCCCGCCCTGGCGGGCGCCGCCATCGCGGGTCTGCTCCTGGTCGCCGCACCCTTCGCCATGACGGCGGGTGTGCCCGGGGTGACCCTGGAGGCGACGCCGCTCGCCTCGGACGCCGGCGGCGCCGGCGGCCCGTCCTCGGGCACCGCCGAAGCGGGCGGCTCGGGCGGCGGTGGGTCCGGAGCCGCTCCGGCGGACACGGGCGCCGCGGCCGTGCCCCAACAGGGCGCCGCGCCCCAGGAGACCGGTTACGTCCCCGAGGTGAGCGGGGACGGAGCCGCGGCCCCGACGATGCCCGACCCGGGCGCCGGCGCCACCGGCGGGGAGAACCCCGTGGAGACCGCCCCCGCCGCGCGGGAGAACCCGGGCGCGTCCGGAGCCCAGGAGGCCGGGAACGGCGCGGGCGAGACGACCGCCGCCGGGGAGCCCGGGGCCGGGGGCGCCGCGGCCGAAGGCGGTGACACGGCCGCCGGTCCCCCCGCCGGCGAGGAAGCCGCGGACGGCACGGCCGGGGAGGACGCGGCGACCGGAGGCGACGAGGGCGCCGGGACCTCCGGGGAGGGTGAGACCGACGGGGCGGCCGGAGAGGGCGCCGGCAACGGCGACACCGGTACCGGGGACACCGGCACCGGCCCGGCGACGGAGCAGATGAACGCCCCCCTCGCCGACACCACCGGAACCGGCGACACCGCCCGGGAGGGCGGGGCCTCCGGAAGCGGCGACACGGCGAACGGCGGGTCGGCGTCCGCCGACGCCCCGGTCGCCGACCCGCCGCCCTCGGAGGGCGGGGGCTCCGTCCTGGAGAACTCCGTCGCGATGACGGGGGGCTCGGAACCGGAGCCCTTCCTCGCCGTCGCGGGGCCCGGCTGCCAGGACTCCCCCGGCTCCTCCTACGCGAACGAGGGGCGCTGGGACAGCGCCGAGGGCACCGCCAGCTGGGCCACACGGCCCGGCGGGTACTCTCAGGAGGGCTGCGACGGCGGCTACGAGGCGCTTCCCGTCTCGGGCGACCCGGAGCAGGGCAACGGCCAGTACGCCACCTGGACGTTCACCCCGGGGGAGGCCGGGGTCGCGTGCGAGCTCTACGTCCATGTGCCCGACGACGAGAGCCCGCTGTGGATCTCCCCCGGGGAGGCGCGCTACCAGCTCTTCTCCGGCCCCTCGGCCGAGGGGTCGCCCGTGGCGGTCTTCGGGATCGACCAGGCGGGGATCCGGGGCGGATGGGTCCAGGTGACCGGGTTCACCTCTCCCACGGAGGAGTTCACCGTCAAGCTCACCAACGCGGGGGCCGACGCCCTCGCGGACCAGGAGCACAGCAGCTCGCACGTGGCCGCCTCGGCCGTGCGCGCGTCCTGCTCCTGACCCGCCTCCGGCGGGGCGGCCCCCGCCGCCCCGCCACCTCCCCTCCCCCGATCTAGGAAGACACCGATGACCAGGCAGCTCCTCACCGTCGACGCCGGCGCCCAGGACGGGCACGCGACGATCACCGAGGCGGTCGAGGCCGCCGCCAGCGGTGCCCTCATCACCATCGCCCCCGGCCGCTACGAGGAGAGCCTCGTCCTGCGCGACGTGGTCACCCTGATGGCCCGCGACGGCCTGGGCAGCGTCGAGATCACCACCGGCTCCGGCTGCGCCGTGGTCTCGGGCGCCGAGGCGGTCAAGCTGTCCGGGCTGGTCCTGCGCGGCCGCCACGCCGACTACCCCGCGGTGGACATCCCCCTCGGGCAGCTGGAGATGGCCGACTGCGAGGTGGAGGGGGCGTCCTGGACCGCGGTGTCGGTGCGCGGCGACGGCGCGCTCGCCATGCGCGACAGCCGCGTCACGTGCTCGGCGGGCGCGGGGGTGGTGATCACCTCCTCCGGGCCGAGCGTCATCGAGGACTGCGTGGTCGAGGAGGTCGACACCAGCGCCGTGGTCATCGGCGAGCAGGCGCGCCCCACGATCCGCTCCTGCGTGCTTCGCGACGCCGGGGGCAACGGCGTGTTCGCCAGCGGACAGTCCGGGGGCACGATCCGGGACTGCGAGATCTCGGGGACCAAGAAGCCCGCGGTGGCGCTGGAGGAGGGCTCCGCCGCGTCGCTGCTGGGCACACGCGTGCACGACACCGAGGGCGACGGACTGGTCGTGTCCAGCCGTTCCCGCCCGGTCGTGGAGGACTGCGTGTTCGAGGACGTGGGCGGGCGCGGCGTCGTCGTGCACAACGGCGCGGACCCGCAGGTGGCGCGGGTGCGCGTGGTGCGCGCCAAGAACGTGGCGATCCACCTGTCGGGGCGGGCGCGCGGCACCTTCACCGACTGCGAGGTGGAGGAGTCGGGCGGCGACGCCGTGCAGGCCGCGGAGCGGGCCTCCACCGCCTTCCTCGGCCTGGTCGTACGCGGCGGGCAGGGGCTGAGCCTGCGCGGCGACAGCGTCGTGGAGTTCGACCGCGGCCTGGTCAGCGGGACCGCCGGCCCCGGCGTGGTGGTCGAGGAGTGCGCCCCCTTCATGCGCGGGACCGCGATCAACAACACCCGGGGACAGGGCGTGGTGTTCGGCAAGGGCGGGCGCGGACGCCTGGAGGACGTGACGCTGGACCGCACCGGCAAGAGCGCCGTGTCCGTGGAGGAGGGCGGGGCGCCCCTGCTGACCGGTGTGCAGATCTCCGGGAGCCGCGACGCCGGGATCTCGGTGGGCGCGCACGGCTCCGCCGACGTGCGCGACTGCGACGTGTCGGAGTGCACGGGCGACGGTATCGCCGTGCGGGCCGGCGGCCGGGCGACGGTGCTGCGCACCCGGGTGTACAACGGCCGCCGCAACGGCGTGCTGGTGGCGGCGAAGGCGACCGCCACGCTGCGCAGGTGCGAGGTGTTCGGCAACGGCGCCGACGGCATCCTCGTGCACTCCGCCGAGGACGTGGTGGTGGAGGACTGCTCGGTGCGCGACAACGGCCGCTCCGGTCTGCGCCAGACCGTCGCCAGCCAGAGCATGCGCACGGAGGAGCTGCTCAGCCGCGGCAACGGGGCGCCGGACGCGTTCGGCGACCTGGCGGGCGCACCCGTCCCGATGCCGGAGGCCCCCGCCCCCGTGCAGGAGGACGAGGACTCCGAGGAGGTCGGCCCCCTCAAGGAGCTGGACGCGCTGGTGGGCCTGGCCGGGGTCAAGCACGAGGTCAAGACGCTCGTCACCCGCAACCAGATGGCCCAGCGCAGGGCCGAGATGGGTCTGCCCACGCCGCCCATGAGCCGCCACCTGGTCTTCGGCGGCGCCCCCGGCACGGGCAAGACCACGGTGGCGCGGCTGTACGGGCAGATCCTCGCCGAACTGGACGTCCTGCGCTACGGGCACGTGGTGGAGGTCGCCCGCGCCGACCTGGTGTCGCAGTACGTGGGCGGCACGGCGATCAAGACCACCGAGGTGTTCGAGCGGGCCAAGGGCGGCGTGCTGTTCGTCGACGAGGCCTACACGCTGGCGAGCGGCAGCGAGGGCGGTAGCGGCGGCGGCCCCGACTTCGGCCGTGAGGCCATCGACACCCTGGTCAAGCTCATGGAGGACCACCGCGACGAGGTCGTGGTGATCGTCGCCGGCTACACCGAGCAGATGCAGAGCTTCCTCGACACCAACCCCGGCCTGGCCTCCCGGTTCAGCCGGACCATCGAGTTCACCAACTACGCGGCCGAGGAGCTGACGGAGATCGTGCGCAACATGTGCGTCTCCCACAGCTACCGGATGGCGGAGGAGACCGAGGCGGCCCTGCTCGCCCACTTCGAGCGGGTGCCCAAGGGCCCGGCGTTCGGCAACGGCCGCGAGGCCCGCAAGCTCTTCGAGGAGATGATCGACCGCCAGGCGTACCGGCTGGGCGGGACCATCCCCGACAGCCCCGACTCGCTCACGCTCCTGCTGCCCGAGGACCTCGGGGATGCGGCCGAGGAGGAGCAGCTCGGCGGCACGGCGGACGGGATCGCGGCCCTGCGCGAGGAACTGGACGCCATGGTCGGCCTGGCGAGCGTCAAGGAGACCGTCAACGACCTGGCCAACCTGCTGCTGATGTCGCAGCAGCGGCGCGCCATGGGGCTCCAGGTGGCGCCGATGAGCCACCACCTGGTGTTCGCCGGTCCCCCCGGTACCGGTAAGACGACCGTGGCCCGCCTGTACGGCAAGCTCCTGCACGCCCTCGGGGTGCTGCGCGGCGACCACGTGGTGGAGGCGGCACGCTCGGACCTGGTGGGGCGCTACGTCGGGCACACCGCCCAGCTGACCGCCGAGGTGTTCGAGCGGGCCAAGGGCGGCGTGCTGTTCGTCGACGAGGCCTACTCGCTGGCGCCGCGCGGATCGGGCAACGACTTCGGCCAGGAGGCCATCGACACCCTGGTCAAGCTCATGGAGGACCACCGCGACGAGGCGGTGGTCATCGTCGCCGGGTACACCAACGAGATGCAGCGCTTCCTCGACTCCAACCCCGGTCTGGCCTCCCGGTTCAACCACCAGGTGGAGTTCCCCGACTACAGCGACGACGAGCTGGTCACCATCGTCCAGCGCATGGCGAAGGGCTCGGGGTACACCTGCGGCGAGGCGACGACGGCGGCCCTGCACGAGCACTTCTCGGGGGTGGTCCGCGACGTGAACTTCGGCAACGCCCGCTACGCGCGCCAGGTGCTGGAGCGGATGATCACCCGGCAGGCGGGCCGCCTGGTCAACGGCGTCCAGAACGCCACCATGGAGGACTTCACCACCCTGCTGCCCGAGGACATCCCGGCCCGCTGAGGCCGTCGGCCCCGCGGGCGTGGACGGGGAGACCCGGGACCGAACCGGGGAGCGAGGCGTCTTCCCCGGCGGTGGGCCCCGCGGCGTGCCCCGCCCGCATACCCCGGGGTCGTCCGGGGTATGTCGGGGGTCCGTCCCGCCACGACCGGAGGAGGGTGCGCGATGACACGCCGTTTCGACGTCGGCGACCATGTGAGCTGGAACTCCGAGGCCGGACGGGTGTCCGGCACGATCACCAGGGTCCACACCGGCGACTTCACGTTCCGGGGCCGTACGCGCCGCGCGTCCGAGGACGATCCGCAGTACGAGATCGAGAGCGACAGGACCGGCCGCACGGCGGCTCACAAGGACGGGGCCCTGACCCGGACGTCCGGCGGCGGCTAGCCGCGATGGCGCCGCCGTTCCTCACCGTGGGCCACTCCGACCGCACGTTCGAGGAGTTCGCCGCCCTGTTGGAGGAGGCCGCCGTGGAGGCGGTGGTCGACGTGCGCAGGCTTCCGGGCTCCCGCCGCAACCCGCAGTTCGACGAGGAGGCGCTCTCCACGGCCCTGAGCGCTCTCGGCGTGCGCTACGAGCGCGTCGCGGAGCTCGGCGGCCGGCGCCCCGTCGCCGGGGGCGTGCCCCCCGAGGTCAACGGGCTCTGGCGCAACCGCGGCTTCCACAACTACGCCGACCACGGGCTCTCGGCCGAGTTCGGGGCGGGGCTCGCCCGGTTGCGCGCGGCGGGCGCGGCCCACCGCGCCGCCGTGATGTGCGCGGAGGCGGTGTGGTGGCGGTGCCACCGGCGCATCATCGCCGACCACCTCCTCGCCCACGGCCACGAGGTCCTCCACATCATGGGCGGCCACCGCGTGGACGCCGCCCGGCTCACCCCGGGGGCCGTCGTGCGCACCGACCGCGTCGTCACCTATCCGGCACCGCCCTCGGAGGGGCACGGCCCCGGGTCCGCCCCGACGGGCGCGTCCCCCCGGGGGTGACGCAGCCCGCCCCCGGGCGGGCCGGGTGCTCCGGGCGGTCCGGCGGGTCGGGGCGCCGCCGCACCGCACCCCGCTGCGACCACCGCCGCCCCCGACCACCCGGCCGGGGACGACGGGCGTCCGCGCCCCTGCGCGTCTGCTCCGCACCGCCCGCCCGCGCGCGGGCCGGGCCCGTGGGCTACATTTCTGGCCATGACGCACCCCCCTCTCGGCCTCACAGCGGAGTTCGTCCGGGACCTGTTGCGCGAACAGCACCCCGACCTGGCCGACCGTCCCCTGCACTCGGGCACGCGGGGCGCGGGCAACCAGATGTGGCGGCTCGGGGACGACCTCGCCGTGCGGCTGCCGTGGACGCCGCGTTCCGCGGAGGCGCTGGTGCGGGGGGAGCTCGCCTGGCTGCCCTCCCTGGCGCCGTGCCTTCCGCTGCCGGTCCCGGTCCCGTTGCGCCTGGGCATGCCCGGTGCGCGGTTCCAGCGCCCCTGGGCCGTGACCACCTGGGTGCCGGGCACGCCCGCGGACCGCGCCCCGGTCACGGACGCCGCCCGTGCGGCCGAGGACCTGGCGGCCTTCCTGACGGCCCTGCACCGGCCCGCGCCCGAGGACGCCCCTGTGAACCGCAAGAGCCGGCGCCCCCTGGCCGGCCACGCAGAGCAGTTCGCCGAACAGTTCGCCTCGGCCACAGCCCAGGGGCTGGTCGAGGACCCGGAGGCGGTGCGCGCGGTCTGGGAGGACGCGGTCGCCGCGCCCCGCTGGCAGGGGCCGGCGCTGTGGCTGCACGCCGACCTGCACCCGGCCAACGTCCTGACCCGCGACGGCGCGTTGTGCGGGGTGATCGACTTCGGCGACCTGTGCGCGGGCGACCCGGCCTGCGACCTGGCCGCCGCCTGGATCCTGCTGCCGGACGGCGGGCTCGACCGCTTCCACCGGGCCTACCGCCCGGCCTCGGACCCCGCGACCCTGCGCCGTGCCCGCGGCTGGGCGGTGCTGTGCGCCCTCGGCGGCGTGCTCGTCGGCGAGGCCGGCGTCCGCGGACGCCCCGGCGGCCACGACACCTGGGGGCCGCCGGCCCGGGCCGCGCTGCGCCGCCTCGCCCGGGGCTGAGGAGGGCGGTCGGCGGCACGGGCCCTCGTGGACCGGCGCCGCCGACCGGGCGGCGCTCCCGTCAGCGCAGCGTGGTGCGGGTGAGCGAGAGGTCCTTGGTCTCCCTCACCAGGGTCAGCACCACCAGGAGGCTGATCGCGGCCACCCCGACCAGGTAGAACGCCGGCGTGAGAGCGCTGCCGGTGCTGCTGACCAGCCAGGTCGCCACGAACGGCGCGGTGCCGCCGAACAGCACGTACGCGGCGGTGTAGCCGACCGCCGAGCCGCTGGCCCGCAGCTGAGCGGGGAACATCTCCACCATCATCGGCACGTTGGACGTGCCGATCACGGCGACGAGCACGGCCAGGACCGAGGTCCCCACCAGCGCCCCGGCCAGCCCGGTCGACATCAGCTGGAACGCGGGGTAGGTCAGCAGGACGAACCCCCCGCAGGCGACCATCAGCATGGGCCGCCTGCCGAAGCGGTCGCTGGCCGTGGCCATCAGCGGGCACGCCGCCGTGTACGCGAGCATCGCGACGACGCTGGTCATGAGCGCCTGGGTCTTGGTGTAGTCCAGCGACTCCGACATGTAGCTGATCATGTACGAGCTCATGAAGTAGTAGCCGACCGCGTTCGTGATGCTGTAGCCGAACAGCGTGAACATCTGGCGCCCGGAGACCCGGAAGGCCTGCCGCAGCGGGCTCTTCGTGGTGTTCTCCTGCGCGGCCATCTCGCGGAAGACCGGGGTGTCGTCCAGGCGGGAGCGCAGGTACAGGCCGATGGCTCCGAGCGGGCCCGCGATCAGGAACGGGATCCGCCAGCCCCACGACATCAGGGCCTCCTCGCTGAGGGTGCCTGTGAGCAGCACGCCCACGCCGGAGCCGACCACCGCGGCCACGCCGACGGTGATGGGGACGGCGCTGGCGTACCGGGCGCGGCGGCCCTCGGGGGCGTACTCCATGATGAAGGACGAGGCGCCCGTGTACTCGCCGCCGGTGGAGAAGCCCTGGACCGTGCGCATGAGCAGGAGCAGCAGCGGGGCGCCGAGGCCGATCGCCGCGTAGGTGGGCAGCAGGCCGATCCCGAGGGTGGCGCCGCTCATGCACAGCACGCTCAGCGCGAGGGCGCGGTTGCGGCCGATGCGGTCGCCGTAGTGGCCGAAGAACAGGGCGCCGATCGGCCTCGCGACGAACCCCGCCGCGAAGATCGCCCAGGTCGCCAGCAGCGCGGCGGCGGGGTCGTAGTTGGGGAAGAACAGCACCGCGATGGTGGCCGACATGACGGCGTAGGCGCCGGAGTCGAACCACTCCACGAAGTTGCCGATGGCGGTGGCCACGGTGACGCGGCGGCGGACGCCGCCCATGTCCCGGGGTGGCGTCGCGGGGGCTTCCTGATCGTTCAGCACCGTACCCGAACTCCTCTTTCTCACTGCCCGGGCCTGGCCCGGGATCGATGTTAGGGGGGACAAGAGACGGGGTGGCCCGCCGGGGTGGCCTGGCGCGGCCGGGTGCGGCGGCGGGGGCCGCCGCCGCACCGGTCTCTCAGACCGTGTCGCGTCGTCGCAGCTCGGCGCGCTGGACCTTGCCGGTCGCGGAACGGGGGAGGCGTTCCGCGAAGGCGATCAGGCGCGGGTAGGCGAAGCGCGAGTGGTGTTCGCGGGCGAAGGCGCGGATCTCGTCGGCGAGGTCGTCGCCGGGGCGGTACCCGTCGGCGAGTTCGATCCACGCCTTGACGACCTGTCCGCGCAGCGGGTCGGGCAGGCCGACCACGCCCGCGTCGGCGACCGCCGGGTGCTCGCGCAGGGCGGCCTCGACCTCGTAGGGGCCCACCCGGTACCCGGAGGTCTTGATGACGTCGTCGGTGCGGCCCAGGAACCAGTAGTAGCCGTCGGCGTCGCGGGTGGCCTGGTCCTTGGTGCGGTACCAGTCGCCGCCGAAGCTCTCGGCGGAGGCGTCGGGCCTCCTCCAGTAGCCGAGGGGGAACTGGGGGTTGCTGCGCGCGCGGAGGCAGATCTCCCCCGGCTCGCCCTCGGGCACCTCGTTGCCGTCGGCGTCCAGGAGCGCGACCTCCCACCCGGGGAGCGGGCGCCCCACCGAACCGGGCTTGACCGGCACGCCGGGCAGGTTGCCCAGCAGCGGGTAGGACTCGGTGGACCCGTAGTAGTCGAGCGGGGTCACCCCGAACTGCTCGCGGAACCAGGCGATGAGGTCGGTGGTGAGGGGCTCGTTGGAACAGCACACCACGCGCAGTGCCTGGGGGTGGCGCCGCCCGGCGTCGGGGACGTCGGCGCGGAGCTTGCGCAGCAGGGTGGGGTTGACCAGGGCGGTGGTGACCCGGTTGCGGGACATGGCGGCGAGCAGGCCCTCGGGGTCGAAGCCCGCCCGGGGGCGGTAGACCAGGTGGGTGGCCCCGACGCGCAGCGGACCCATGAGCTTGGCCATGGACCACGCCCAGTCGCCCGCGCCGTAGAACACGTCGCCGGGGCGCAGGTCGTGGCAGTACCGGAACTCGTTGTGCCCGAGGAGGGTGCGGTGGGCGTGCACGATGCCCTTGGCGGGGCCCGTGGTGCCGGAGGTGTAGAAGATGAGGGCGGGGTCGTCGGCGGCGGTGTCGGCCGCCTCGTACCGGGGCTCGCACGCGGCGATCGCGGGGTCGTCCACGTCCACGATCCGCACGTCGGCCGGGGACGGCGCGTCGCCGGCCCCCTCACCGCCGAGGGAGGCGACCGCCGCGACCGCGTCGGCGGCCCGCCCCAGGGAGGCGTTCTCGGTGACGAGGACGGTGCTGCCGGAGTCGGCGAGCCGGTAGGCGATGGGGTCGTCGGCCCACAGCGGGGACATGGTGACCAGGACGGCGCCGGTGCGCAGGACGCCCAGGTAGGCGGCGGGGGTGTCGGGCCGCTGGGGCAGCAGCACGGCCACCCGGTCGCCCTTGCGCACGCCCAGGGCGTGCAGGTGGGCGGCGACGCGGGCCGCCCGGTCGCGGATCCGGTCCCAGGTGACCTCCTCCCGGTGGCCGGTGTGGTCCTCGAAGACGAGGGCGACGCGGTCGCCGGGGTGGTGGTCGGCGACGTCGACCGCCATGTTGTAGCGCTCGGGCGCCTCCCAGTCCTGCTCCTCGCACAAGAGCCGGTAGAGGCGGTCCCCCTCGGCGAGCGCCTCCGGGGTGGGTGCGGCCGGGGACTGGGCGGGGTCCGGGACGGCGGTGCCCGGGGCCGCGGCCCCGGCTCCGGCTCCGGCTCCGGAGTGCGTGCCGTCCTCGGTTCCGGTGGTGGTCATCGGGTGGTCTCCCCTGTTTCCTGCTGTGGCGTCGGTGGTGGAGCTGCGGTTCAGCGGCGCTTGGCCAGGAACCGCTCCATCTCCCGCTGGGGCTCGCCGCTGGCGTAGGCCTGGGCGTGGACCCTCTTGGCCGCGGTGATGGAGTCGGTCAGCGCCTCGTCGTCGATCTCGCGCAGGCGGGCCTTGGTGAGGGCGACGGCGCCGGGGGGCAGGGAGGCGAGGGAGTCCGCGAGGGCGAGTGCGGCGGGGAGCACCTCGTCCCGCCCGGGGACGAGCCGGGTGAGCAGGCCGAGACGGTGGGCCTCGTCCCCGTCGACCAGCTCGCCGGTGAGGGTGAACTCGATGGTGCGGGCCTTGCCGAGGATGTCCCACATGGCCCAGATGCCGGTGACGCTGGGGATGCCGGAGCGGACCTCGGGCTGGCCCATGCGCACGCCGGGGTGGCCGACGCGCAGGTCCGCGAGGAGCGCGAACTGGAACCCGGAGCCGGCGGCGACGCCGTTGACCGCCGCGATGGTGGGCTTGTCGATGCCGCGCAGGGCCCTGTAGAGCAGGTCGAAGTCGTCGATCCACGCCTCGGCGGCGGCGTGGTCGGCCGGGTCGATGTCCCGGGTCTCGGCCAGGTCCTGGCCCGCGCAGAAGGCGGCGCCGGCGCCGGTCAGCACGACGGCGCGGCAGTCGGCGTCGGCGCCCGCCTCCTCGAACAGCCCGACCAGGCGGGTGCGCATGGCGCCGGTCCACGCGTTGAGCTTGTCGGGGCGGTTGAGGGTGATGACGGTGGCGTGGCCCTCGGCGAGGGGTTCGCGGTGCGCCAGGACGAGGTCGTCGTTCGGTGACATGCCGATGCCTTTCACGAATTCACAAGCAGGGGTGCGGCGGACGGGGTCGCGTACGCCGGAGGATCGGGCGGAGCCGGTGCTCCCCGGTGGTCCCCGGGCGAACCCGGGCCCTCCGCCCTATGAACGACATCACAACAGCTCACCGCCGCCGGCGTCCAACACCAGTTGGGACCTCCCGCGATATCGCAGTGATATGACCGGTAGGGTCCCCGCATGGAACTGCGCCACCTGCGCTACTTCACGGTGCTCGCCGAGGAGCTGCACTTCGGCCGGGCCGCAGCCCGGCTGCACATGGCCCAGCCGCCGCTGTCCCAGCGCATCCGCGACCTGGAGCGCGAACTGGGCGTGCGGTTGTTCGACCGCGGCCGCAACCAGGTGCGGTTGACCGAGGCCGGGGCCCTGCTGCTGGAGCACGCCCGGCCGGTGCTGGAGAGCACCGAGTCGGCCCTGGAGGCCATGCGCCGCATCCGCCCCGGGGAGAGCGGGATCCTGCGTGCGGGGATCCCGCCGGACACCATGCCCGCCACGCTGCGCACCCTGGTCGCGGAGCTGGCGCGCAACGCCCCCGACGTGCTGGTGGACCTGCACGAGCTCACCACGGACGAGCAGCTGCGGGCGCTGCGCGAGGGCGACCTGGACGCCGGGGTGGTGCGCCACCCCTCCGACACCACGGGCCTGGAGTCGGGCCCGGTGGCCCACCGGGCCCTGGGGGTCCTGCTGCCCGCCGAGCACCCGCTGGCGGGGGGCGGGCCGGTGCGGCTGCGCGACCTCAACGGGATGCCGCTGGTGGTCTTCCCCCGGGCGATGGCGCCGATGCTCTACGACCAGGTCATGTCCGCGTGCAGCTCGGAGGGGTTCCGCCCCGGGGCGATCCGGCACGCCCGCAACCCGCTGTTCGTCAACGGCCTGGTCATGGCCGGGCGGGGCGTGCACTTCAACGAGAGGCCCCTGGGCGGGCTCCCCGAGGGCCTGGTGTGGTCACCCCTGGAGGGGAACCCGCTGGCCTGGCGCACGTCGGTGGTGTGGCCGCCCCGGCGGCGCCACGCGAGCGTGGCGGTCTTCGTGGCCGCCGCGACGGCGGGCCTGGAGGCCGCCGGGCACGTGGTCCAGCCCCACCCCGGGCCGGGACCGGACTAGCGGACCGCCCCGGGGCCGGCCGCGTCCGGGGACCGGACTCCCCGTCACCGGCCCCCGCCCGCCGGCGGTAACCTGCTCCCCCGACCGCACGCACGTTCCGTGAGGAGAGCACCACCATGGGCTCGAACGCACCGGCCGGCCCCGAGGCCGCGGCCCTGACCGAGATCGTCGAGGGCGTGTACGCGTGGGTCCAGCCCGACGGCACCTGGTGGGTGAACAACGCGGGCGCGGTCGCCGGTGAGGACGGCCTCCTGGTGGTCGACACCTGCGCCACCGAGGCCCGCACCAGCCGCTTCCTCGGCGCCCTGGCACGCGCCACCGGCGGCGCCCCCGTGCGGTGGGCGGTCAACACCCACCAGCACGGGGACCACGCCTACGGCAACAGCCTGCTGCCCGACTCCACCGCGCTCATCGGGCAGGCCGCCATGCGCGAGGCCCTGCTCCACGACCCGTTCTTCGACGCCTGCCCGCCGTTCTGGTCCCCCTCCCCCGACTGGGGCGGGGTCAGCAGGCGCGCCCCGTCGATCGTGCTCGACCGGGGGCTGACCGTGTACACCGGCCGGCGGCGCGTGGACCTGCTCCACCCCGGGTACACCGCGCACACCCCCGGCGACGTCGTGGCGTGGCTGCCGGAGGAGCGGGTGCTGTACACCGGTGACCTGGTGTTCCACGGCCTCACCCCGCTCGTGTTCATGGGCTCGCTGGAGGGCGCGCTGCGCTCCCTGGAGTGGCTGCACGCCTTCGCGCCCGACCACGTGGTCCCCGGACACGGGCCGCTGTTCGGCGCCGCCGAGCTCGACGCTGTGCTGGGCGCCCACGAGCGCTACTACCGGTTCGTCCTGGAGACCGCGCGCGCCGGGGTGGCCCGAGGGCACACACCGCTGGAGACCGCCCTCGCCTGCGACCTGGGCGAGTTCCGCGACTGGGACGACGCCGAGCGCATCGCCCTGAACCTGCACCGCGCCCACGCCGACCTCACCGGCACCGCCATGGACCTCACGGCGGCGCTGTCCGACGCCGTCGAGTGGAACGGCGGACCGCTCCCCACCCGGCTCTGACGCGGTCACCGGGACCGGCGCGACAGGAACCGCCCCCGCCCCCTCCCGGAGCCCGTACAGCGCGCCGACCGCCCTCCCGGCCCCAAAACGTCGTCGGCGCGCGGTTCACTGGCGGGGACGCGGCGCCTCACGAGGCGCCCGTCCCGCCCTCCACCCCCTCTCCCCAGGAGCCTCCGTGCGCCCCCTCGACCTGGACCGCCGCACCGTCCGCCGCCTCGCGATCACCCGCCAGAGGCTGGCCGGTCCCCGGCCCGCCGCCGACGCCGACGGGCTGCGCGAGGTCCTGCGCGCGCTGCGCTGCCTCCAGCTGGACCCCGTCGCGGTGGTCGCCCGGAGCCACCTGCTGGTCCTGTGGAGCAGGGTGGGCCGGTTCGACGGGGCCGACCTCGACGCCCTCCTGTGGGACGAGCGCTGGCTGTTCGAGTACTGGGCCCACGCGGCGTCGATCGTGCTGACCGAGGACTACGCGCTGCACCGGGGGCTGATGCGCCGCTACCCGAGGGGCGTCTCCGCCTACGGACGGCGGCTGGTGGCCTGGGTCGAGGCCAACGCGGAACTGCGCGAGCACGTCCTCCAGCGGCTGGAGGACAAGGGGCCCCTGCCCGTCGGCGGGTTCGAGGACCGCTCCGCGCTGCCCTGGGAGTCGGGCGGATGGACGAAGGGGCGCAACGTCGAGCGCATGCTCGACCTGCTGTGGACCCAGGGACGGGTGATGGTGGCGGGCCGGGAGGGCGGCAAGCGCCTGTGGGACCTGGCCGAACGGTGCCTGCCCGAGCGCACCGACCGGACCGAGCTGCCGGACGCGGACATCGTGTCGCTCTCGGCCGAGCACGCCCTGCGGGCCCTGGGCGCCGGACGCGCGAGGGACGTCGCGAACCACTTCGTCCGCGACCGGTACGACGCGCTGCCGGAGGCGCTCGAACGGCTGGTGGCGGACGGCCGGGCGGTGCGGGCCCGGGTCGAGGGCGCCGACCCGGGAGAGCCGTGGTTCGTGCACGCGGACGTCCTCCCGCTGCTGGAGACCGTGGGCGGGGAGGCGTGGGGGCCCAGGACCGTGCTGCTGTCCCCGTTCGACAACCTGCTCTGCGACCGCGAGCGGACCGAGCTGCTGTGGGGTTTCCGCTTCCGCACCGAGATGTACGTGCCCAAGGCGCGGAGGGAGTTCGGCTACTACGTCCTGCCGGTCCTGCACGGCGACCGGCTGGTGGGCAGGATCGCGCCGAGGTTCGACAGGCGGCGCGGCGTCCTGGACCTGGAGAACGTGTACGCCGAGCCCGGCGTGGCCGGGGTCCGGGCGGCGGGCCCGGACGCCGGGGCCGCCCCGTCCCCGGACCCGGCCTCCGCCGAGGAGGTCGCGGACGCCGCGGAGGGTGTCGCGGGCGCGGTCGCCGACCTGGCCGGGTTCCTGGGGGCGCGCGAGGTGGTCTGCTCGGGCGCGGTGCCCGAGCCCTGGCGGGAGACGCTGCGCCGGGTCGAGGCGGCACCCGTCCCCTGAGGCCGCCCGCTCGGAGCGCTCCGCCACGACCCCTGACCTCCCCGGTCGCGCCCGTCCCCTGGGGCCCACCCGCCCCTCGCGTAGCGGTTCCGCTCCCGGACCGCGAACAATCCTTCATTTCCGATATTTACTACCTATTTAGTATGCATTAGCCTCATGGGGGTGACCACCACAGCGCTCCCCCGGCGTCCGCTCCGTATCGCGCTCGTCGGCGCGGGCCCCAGGGCCACCTCCCTCCTCGAACGGATCACCGCCAATGTCCACGAACTCCTCCCCGACACGATGCTCGAGGTTTGCGTCGTAGATCCTCACCCGCCCGGCGGCGGCCGGATCTGGCGGCGCGCGCAGTCGCCCCGGCTGTGGATGAACACCACGGCGAACGACTGCACGATGTTCACCGACGCGTCGGTGGTGTGCTCCGGGCCCGTCGTCCCCGGACCGACGCTGACCGAGTGGGCCGAGGACCTCGCTGCGGGACGCCTGCACAGGCCGCCCGGGTTCACGGCCGACGCGGCCGACCTCGCCGAGGCCCGCCGGGTCCATCCCGGCTGGTTCGCCACCCGCAGGTTCCAGAGCCGGTACCTGTCCTGGGTCTTCCACCACGTGGCCGAGCGGGCCCCGGGGAGGGTGGCCGTCCGCTCCGTGGCCGCACGGGTGGTGGACCTGCGCGACCTGGCCGACGGGCGCCAGCGCCTGTTCCTCGATCGCCCGCCGTATCCGGTCCCGGACCGCACCGCCGGCACGGGCCGCCCGCCGGCTCCCGGGAACACCCTGGACGCGGACGCCGTCGTCCTGGCACAGGGCTCCGCCGGCACCGGCCCCACCGAGGAGGAGCGCGAGCTCGCCCGGCACGCCGCCGCGCACGGCCTCGTCCACATACCGACCGCCTCCACCGCCGACATCTCCCTCGACGCGGTCCCGCCCGGCGAACCCGCGCTGGTGCGCGGCATGGGACTGGCGTTCGTGGACACCGTCGTGCTGCTGACCTCCGGGAGGGGCGGCGTCTTCCGCAGGGACCCGGACGGGACCCTGCGCTACTCCCCCTCCGGCTCCGAGCCCGTCCTCCACACCGGATCGCGGCGCGGGGTGCCCTACCATTCCAAGATCCGCTACCACCTGCCCGGGGCGCGCCCCGAACTGCCGAGGCACGTGAGCACGCGGGCCCTGGACGCGCTCGGCCCCGACCCCCTCGACCTCCGGGAGGACGTGTGGCCGCTCGTCGTGCGGGAGCTGGCCCACGCCCACTACCGGGAACTGGCGCTGTCGCACCCCGAGCGGCTGGACGTCGGCGCGGAGGAGTTCGTCCGGCGGCTGGACTCCCTGGACTGGTCGGGGGCCCAGCTCAAGGAACTGGTCTCCGAGGCGGTGCGCGAGGACGGGGACCGGTTCGACGCCGGGCGGATCGACCGGCCGCTGGCGGGACTCAGGTTCGCCGACCACGACGCGCTCGGCGCGTGGCTGGACGGTTACATCGGCGCCGACCTCGAACGGCGGCGCGACCAGCGGTACAGCATGGACCTGGCGGTCTTCTTCGCGCTGCTGTCGGTGTTCACGGTGATCTCCGAGGCGATCGGCTCCGGACGGATCTCCCAGGAGTCCGCGGCGCGGGACCTGCCCCGGTTCACCGGGTTCTTCAGCTACCTGGCCAGCGGGCCGCCCGGCCCCCGGCTGGAGGAGCTCCTGGCGCTGGCCCGGGCGGGGGTCCTGCGGTTCGTCGGCGCCGACATGGAGGTGGACACCCCCGAGGGCCTTTTCCTGGCCAGGTCCTCCAGCACGGACGCGACGGTCGGGGCCTCCGTACTCCTGGAGGCCAGGCTGCCCGAACCCTCGCTGTCCCGGACGACCGACCCGCTGCTGCTGGCCCTGCTCCAGCGCGGGGAGATCCGCGAGCGGCCCGGCACCGGGCTCGTCGACGCCGACCCGGCCGACCAGCGGCTGCGCGGCGCCGACGGGACGCCGCACCCGGCCCGGTTCGGCGCGGGCGCGCTGGTCGCCGGCGGCGTGGGAGCGGGCGGGTTCTCCCGTCCGCGCACCAACGCCGGGTTCTTCCGGCAGAACGACGCGATCGCCCGTGCCGTCCTGGGCGGCCTGCGCCCGTGAGGGGGCGGGCGGCGGTCCCGTCCCCTGAGGCCCGTCCGCTCGGAGCCGCTCCGCCACGACCCACGCCCGCCCCGACCGCGCCCGTCCCGTGAGGCCCGCCCCTCGCGTCGCGGTTCCGTCCGGGTCCGGGAGTTCCGGGGAGCCCGGGCCGGCTCCCTCCCGGAACGGCCCGCCACCGGTCCTCCCCGGTCCCTCACCCCCCGACCGGTATCCGACACAGGCCGGAGGTTTACATTGTAGATTCCTTTTGTCCGGCAGCGGCCGACCCCTGCGACCACGGAACCCGGTTGACGCGGACGGCCCCGGAGGGGGAGGCTCCGTCACGTCCGGCGCCCGCCGGCCGCCCCGGAGGGGCCGCGGACAGGAGGTCGGACATGGCGGACGCGCGACCGGCGGAGGACCCGCCCCGCCCGTCGGAGGGGCCCGGCTCCGGAGGGCGTGCCCCCGCACCGTGGTCCCCGCCCGCGCCGGAGGAGATCACGACCGCGCGGATGGTGCTGGAACCCCTCACGCCGGACCACGCGGGCCCGATGCTCCCCGTGCTGGCCGATCCGGCGCTGTACGCGTTCACCGGCGGGGGACCGCCGACCGCGGACGGCCTCCGGCGCCGCTACGAGCTCCAGTCGGCCGGGCGGTCCCCCGGCGGGGAGGAGTCGTGGTTCAACTGGATCCTGTGCCCCCGCGACGGGAGCGGCCCTGCGGGGTTCGTGCAGGCCACCGTGGTGCTCGGGGCGCCGGGCCCGGCTGCGGACCTGGCGTGGGCGGTCGGCGTCCCCCACCAGGGGCGGGGCCTGGCCGCCGAGGCGGCCCTCGGGATGCGCGACTGGCTGTCCGCCCGCGGAGTCCGCCGGTTCGGGGCGTGGGTCCACCCCCGCCACGGAGCCTCGGCGGGGGTGGCGCGACGGCTGGGCATGGCCCCGGCCCCGCGCCGGGACGCCGACGGCGAGGTGCGGTGGGAGTCCGGGGGCTGAGACGCCGCGGCCCCGCGCTCCCCCGGCGGACCCGCACGGGGCCGCGCGTGGGAGGGGCGCACGGGACGGGCGCACGGCCCCGGGCGGGCCGGACGTGCTCAGCGCGTGCGGAGGAGCTTGCGGTTGACGAACTCGGCCATGCCGTACTCGCCCAGCTCGCGCCCCACCCCGGACGCCTTCACCCCGCCGAACGGCAGGTCGGCCTGGGTCCGCGACGGCGCGTTGACCGACACCATGCCCACGTCGAGCCGGTCGGCCACGGCCAGGGCCGCCTCCTCGTCCTCCCCGAACACGACGCTGCCCAGGCCGTAGGGGGTGTCGTTGGCCAGCTCCACGGCCTCGTCGACGGTGGCGACCCGGTGGACCACGGCCACCGGGCCGAAGATCTCCTCCCGGTAGGCGCGGGTGCCGGGGGCGACCCCGGTGAGCACCGTGGGCTCGACGAACGCGCCCGGGCGGTCGGGGCGCCCCCCGCCGGTGAGGACGGTGGCGCCGTGGGCGACCGCGTCCGCCACCTGGCCGGCGACGTGCACGGCCGCGGCCTCCGAGGACAGCGGCCCCAGGTCCACCCCCTCCTCGGTGGGGTCGCCGACCCTCAGGCGCGCGACCGCGTCCACGAACCCCTCCACGAACGCGTCGTACACCTCGTCCAGCACGATGAACCGCTTGGACGCGGTGCACGCCTGGCCCGCGTTGCCCATCCGCCCGGCCACGGCGGCGCGGACCGCGCGCCCCAGGTCGGCGTCGGGCAGGACGATGAACGGGTCGGAACCCCCCAGCTCCAGCACGGTCTTCTTCATCGCGCGCCCGGCGACCTCGCCGACGGCGCGCCCCGCCCGCTCCGAGCCGGTGAGCGAGACCCCCTGGACCGCCGGGTGCTCGATGATCCGGACGCACTGCGCCTCGGTGGCGTACAGGTTGGTGTAGACGCCCTCGGGGAGGCCCGCGTCGGCGAGCAGGCCGGCGACGGCCCCGGCCGACTCCGGGCAGCTCGGCGCGTGCTTGAGCAGGACGGTGTTGCCGAGCGCGATGTTGGGCGCCGCGAACCTCGCCACCTGGTAGTGGGGGTAGTTCCACGGCATGATCCCGAGCAGCGCGCCGATGGGCTCCGTGCGCACGGTCGCGGTCCCGTGGGACACGTCCAGGACCCGGTCGGCGGTGAACGCGGCGGCGTTCTGCGCGTAGTAGTCGTAGATCCGGGCGCACAGGTCGACCTCCCCGAGCGCCTCCGCCGTGGTCTTGCCCATCTCCCGGGTGATGATCCCGGCCAGGCGCTCGCGGTCGGCCCGGTAGCGCTCCGCCGCCGCGGCCAGGTACGCGGCGCGCTCCGCGACGGGGCGGAGGCGCCAGGTCCGGAAGGCCCTCCCCGCGGCTTCGACGGCGGTGTCGACCTCCGCGTCCGTGGCGGTCGGGAACCTCCTGACGAGGCGTCCCGTGGCGGGGTCGGTGACGGCGTACTCGGTCATGCTCGGTTCCTTCCGGGAACGTGGGGTGCGGCGTTCTCCAGCTCTCCGGCGCCCAGGCGGCGGGTCACGTCGGTGAGCACCTCCAGTCCGGCGAGGAGGTCGGCGTCCTCGGTGTACTCGCCCTCGTTGTGGGAGACCCCGCCCGCCGAGGGGACGAAGAGCATCACGGTGGGCACGCGCTCCTTCATGTTGATCGAGTCGTGCCCGGCGACGGTCATGATCTCACCGCTGCGCAGGCCGAGCCGCTCGGCGCTGGCACGGGCCAGTTCGACGCCCTCGGGCTGGTAGGGGTTGACGCCCCAGGAGTGCGAGAGCGTGCGCTCGACGGTGACGTTCGCGGCCGCCTCGACGCGGGCGACCTCGGCGAGCAGGAGCTCGTCGGCCTCGGCGAGGACGGCCTCGTCGGGCGAGCGGAGGTCGAGCAGGAGCGTGGCGCGGGAGGGCACCACGACCGGGGAGTTGGGGTACACGTCGAGGCGGCCGACGGCGGTGTGCAGGACGCCGGGGAACCGGTCGGCGAGCTCGCGCGCGGCGACGACGAGCATGGACGCGCCCACGAGCGCGTCGCGGCGGTCCTCCATGGCGGTGGCGCCGGAGTGGGCCTGTTCGCCGTGGACGGTGATCTCGTACTTGCTCGCCGCCCAGCTGGCGCCGACCAGGCCGATGGTGGTGCCGGAGTTCTCCAGGAGGCGCCCCTGCTCGATGTGGATCTCGGCGCACAGGACGGCCTCCGGCCCGTCGCCGTCACCGAGGAACCCGGTGGGGGCCAGGGCCTCGGCGACCGTGGTGCCCGAGCTGTCGCTCGCGGCGAGGGCGGTCTCCAGCGGCAGCTTGCCGGTGTAGACGGCGCTGCCCATCATGGACGGCGTGAACCGGGAGCCCTCCTCGTTGAACCAGTTGACCACGGCCAGGTTGTGGACGGGGGGCGCCTCCGCACCGTCCTCGGCGGCGATGCGGAAGACGGCGTGGGCCGCGGCCAGGACCCCGTAGGCGCCGTCGTAGCGCCCGGCGGTGGGCTGCGAGTCCATGTGGGACCCGACCACGACGTAGGGGGCGCCGGGCACGCGCTCCAGGAGTCCGAACTGGTTGCCGACGCGGTCGTAGACGACGCGCAGCCCGTTCTCCTCCAGCAGGCCCGCGAACCAGCGGCGCTGGGCGTTGTCGGCCTCGCTCGCCGCCTGGCGGTCGACGCCGCCCGAGGGGGTGGCGCCGAAGGAGCTCATGGTCTCGAAGTCCCGCAGGAAGCGGGCGTCGTCGGCCGCGGGGTCGCGCGGCGGTCGGGGCGGGCTGGAGGTCATGGCCTCGTTCCTCTGCTCGTCGGGCACGGGTGGGTGGTGTCGGTGCGGGGCGCCGGCCCCGGGTCAGGAGGCGCCGGGGGCGCGGACCGCGGGGTCCTGCCTGACGTGCAGGACCGCGGGGAGCCCGCTCTCCAGGGCCCGGCGCAGGGCGCCCCGGAAGTCGGCGGTGGCGGTCACGGTCTCCCCGTACCCGCCGTAGGAGCGTGCCAGTGCGGCGAAGTCGGGGTTGGTGAGGTGGGTGCCGGAGGGCCGCCCCGGGTAGTGCCGCTCCTGGTGTTCGCGGATGGTCGCGAAGACGCCGTTGTCGACGACGATCGCCGTGAACACCGCACCGTAGCCGATCGCGGTGGCGATCTCCTGGCCGTTCATGAGGAAGCACCCGTCCCCGGCGACGGAGACCACCTGGCGCCCGGGCTGCACGAGGGAGGCGGCGACGGCGGCCGGGATGCCCATCCCCATCGCGCCGTTGCGGGGCGCCAGGAGGGAGCGGGCGGACCGGTGCTCCAGGTAACGGGCGGGCCAGACCGCGTGGTTGCCCGCGCCGTAGGTGATGACGGCGTCGTCGTCGAGCTCCTCGCGCAGCACGCCCATGGCGGCGGTGAGGTCGACGAAGCCCCCGTCGTCGGCCGCCGCGACCGGGGTGGAGAAGGCGGTGTGGGCGTCCCGGGCCCCGGCCAGGCGCCCGGGGTCGTGCCGGACCGGTGCGCCCCCGGCCTCGGCGAGGGCGGCGACGAACCCGGCGGGGTCCGCGACGAGGTGCTGGTCCAGTCGCCCGCTGTGTCCGAGGGGTTCGCCGGGGAGGACGACGACGGTCTCGGCCCGGCCGCCCCGGGTGTAGCCGTCGCTGAGCACGTCGGTGCGGCAGGCGCCGACGAAGAGGGCGAGGTCGGCGTCGTCGAGGAGTGCGGCCGCGGCGTCGGAGCGGCCGTAGCCGAGCGAGCCCGCGTAGGGGCTGTCGGCGCCGTCCAGCCGGTGGGGCACGGCGTCGTAGGCGCGGAAGTCGGCGAGCACCGGGATGTCGCGGGCGGCGGCCCAGGCGGCCAGCGCCGCGCCGTCCGCGTCGGTCCAGTTCTCGCCGCCCACGACGACGACGGGCCGCTCGGCCCGGTCGACGCGGGCGAGGGCCCGGGCGAGCGCGTCGGCGTCCGGGCGGCCGGACGGCAGCGCGCGGGGCTCCACCGTGTCCGCTCCCCCGGCGGAGAGCCGGATCACGTCCTCGGGCAGGCCGACCACGACCGGCCCGGGGCGGCCCGAGCGCGCGAGGCGCACGGCGTCGGAGACCACCCGGGCCGCCGCGGCCGGGTCGTCCAGGGTGACCACGGCCTTGGCGGTGCTGCCGAACCACGCGGTGAGGTCGAACTCCTGGAACGCCTCCCGCCCCCGGTCGGCGACGGGGATCAGCCCGACGAACAGCACGAGCGGCGTGGCGTCCTGGTGGGCGGTGTGCACGGCGATGAACGCGTTCGCCGCGCCCGGCCCGCGGGTGACCATGGCGACGCCCGGGAGGCCGGTGAGCCGGCCCTCGGCCAGGGCCATGAACCCGGCGCCGCCCTCGTGGCGGGTGACCACGGTGGTGACGGAGGAGTCGTGCAGGCCGTCGAGCACGTCGAGGTAGGACTCCCCCGGTACCCCGTAGACGCGCTGGACCCCCTCGCGTTCGAGCTGGGCGACGACGAGGTGGCCCGCCGAGCGCGGGCGGGCGGGGTCGGTGGTGGACATGAGGGGCGGTGCCTTCTTCCTGGTGGGGCGGTTCGGGGCGCGGGGAGGCCGTCGGACTCCCCGGTGGGGCGGGTCAGAGCGCGAGGAGGCCGGTGAGGGGTTCCCCCGCGCGGATGCGGGCCACGAGGCCGGGCTCGTCCCGGTCGGAGCGCAGGGCGCCCTCGACCAGGGACCGGTCGAAGGTGCGCGGGTCGACCACGAGGAGCCCGTTCTCGTCTCCCAGGACGAGGTCGCCGGTCCGCACGCGCACCCCGCCGACGGTCACGGGGGCGCCCACCGCCCCGGTGGCGGTGCCCAGGCGCTTGGTGGTGCGGCAGGTGGAGCCCCGCGCGTAGACGGGGAGACCGCTGTCCCTGAGCGCCGCGAGGTCGGTGACGGGGCCGTCCACGACGATCCCCGCGCCGCCGCGGGCGGCGACCGCGGCGGCGGTGACGGCGCCGATGGGCGCGTGCGCCCCGCCGTCGACCCCGACGACGAGGACGCCGCCCCGGGGCAGCCGGACGAGGGCGCGGTTGACCGCGAGGGCGTCGGGTTCGGCGAGGTGGACGGTGAGCGCCTCACCGCCCATGCGCGGGGCGCCCGGGGTGACGGTGCGCACGGCGGGGTCGCAGAACCCCTCCTCCAGGACGTGGCCGAGGGTGGGCAGCTCCACCCCGGCCAGCGCCCGCAGGAGCGCGGCGGTGTCGGGTCCGGTGTCAGGCATCGGCGGCACCGGTCCCCCCGCCGGGGCGGTCGGCGAGGACCGCGACGCAGTCGATCTCCAGCGCGACTCCCCACAGGGACACGCAGACGGTCGTGCGCGCGGGAAGCGCGTCGCCGAACGCCGCCCGGTAGACCCGGTTGTAGGTCTCCAGGTGGCCGGGGTCGGTGAGGTAGCCGTTGACCTTGACGACGTGGGCGAGGGAGCTCCCGGCCGCCTCCAGGACGGTGCGGAGGTTGTCGAGGGTGCGCGTGAGCTGCTCCTCGAACGTGGCGGGGGTCGCGCCGTGCTCGTCGGAGGGCAGCTGCCCGGAGGTGTACACGAAGCCGTTGGCGACGACCGCGTGGGAGAACGCGCCCACGGGTGCGGCGAGTCCGTCGACCGCGCCGAGTCTGCGGGGGGTCACGCCCGCACCTCCGTCCCCGCGGTCCCGTCCGCCCCGGTGGCGTCGGCGGCGTCGAAGTCCTCGCCTGCGACGGACTTCAGGAGCAGGAGCGCCACGAGGGACAGCAGGGAGGCGCCGAGGATGTACCAGGCGATCGACGAGCTCTGCCCGGTGAGCGAGAGCAGCCCGACGGTGACGGCGGGCGTGATCGCGGAGCCGAGGAGGCCGGACAGCATGTACGCCACGGACAGGCCGGAGTAGCGGATCCGGGAGCCGAACTGCTCCGCGAGGAAGGTGGCGATCGGGCCGTAGTTGGCGGAGAAGGCGACCATCATCAGGGCGTAGGCGGCGAAGACGAGCGCGGCCGAGCCGGTGTCGAGCATCCAGAAGAACGGGAACGCCAGCAGGGCCTCGGCCGCCACACCGGCCAGGATCACGGGCTTGCGCCCCACGCGGTCGGAGAGGCGCCCGAAGGCGGGGATGGCCACGAAGGCCAGGGTGCAGGCCACCAGGACCGCCCACAGCATGAGGTCCTCGGAGTGCCCCAGTTCGGCGGTGCCGTAGTTGACGCCGGAGGTGACCAGGAGCGTGAAGGTGGAACCGGTGGACAGGGTGGCCACGCCGCCAAGGAGGACCTGCTTCCAGTAGTGACGCATCAGGTGGGCGAACGGGAGCTTCGCCTTGGCGCCCTGGTCCTTGACCTGCTGGAAGCTGGGGGTCTCCTCGATGTTGAGCCGGATGTAGATGCCGACGCCGACGAGGAGGGCGGACAGCAGGAACGGCACGCGCCAGCCCCACGTCAGCAGGGCGTCGTGGTCGACGGCGGCCAGGACGCCGAGGAAGGCGAGGTTGGCGATGAGGGTTCCCGCCGGGACGCCGACCTGGACGAGCGAGCCGAACCAGCCCCGCTTGTGCGGGGGCGCGTGCTCCACCGTCATCAGGACCGCGCCGCCCCACTCGCCGCCCAGGGCCAGGCCCTGGACGAGGCGGAGGGTGAGCAGGAGCAGCGGGGCGGCGACGCCGATGGCCCGGTAGTCGGGGACCAGGCCGATGGCGACGGTCGCGGCGCCCATCGTGATGAGGGAGACGAGCAGCATCGACTTGCGGCCGAGGCGGTCGCCGAAGTGGCCGAAGAGGACCGCGCCGACCGTGCGCGCCACGTAGGCGGACGCGAAGGTCAGGAAGGCGAGGATGGTGCCGACCGCGCCGTCGAGGTCGGGGAAGAAGACCTGGTTGAAGACGAGGGCGGAGGCGGTGCCGAACAGGAAGAGGTCGTACCACTCGACGGTGGTGCCGATGACGCTGGCGGTCGCGATCCTCTTCATCTTCGCGGGCGCGAGGCGGTCCCGGCCCGCTGCCGCGGGGTCGGCGCCGACGGGGGGTGTGGGGCTTGCGGTCATGGAGGTCTCCGGTTGAGCTGTGGAAACAGCGCGGTGTGTCTCGGCTCATACTCGGTGCGCCGCAGGTCGGAGCTCAATCGGCATTCACACACGATTTCCCCGCCAGACTGTGTAAATGCACACGGGCCCACGGTCCTTTTGCGGGGGAAACCGCCGACCGAGCAGAAGAGGCCCAGGTGGAGGGGGGTTTGCGAACTCCCGGCACGCCCCCACCGGCGCCGACCCCTGGCATTTCTCCCATGTATCGCCCAGATGACGTTTTCGGAGGGCCCGATGACCGCCGAACCCGGCCCCGCGCACACCGCGCCCGGCCCCCCGACGTGGGCGCGGATGCTCGAACTCCTCGCCGAGGACCGCGAGAACCTCGTGGACGACTTCCTGCGGCGGCTGGGGGACCTCGGCGGCTACACCGGCGGCGCGGTCCCCGAGGACGACCTGCGCAGGACCGCCTCCGACACCCTCGACATGCTGATCCGCCGGATCGCGGGCGCCCCGCTGCCCGCCCGCCTGCGCGGCCTGCCGGAGCGGCTCGGCGTGCGCCGGGCGCGCCAGGGGGTCCCCAGGGAGAAGCTGCTGGAGGCGGTCCGGCTCGACTTCCGCGTGATCTGGGCGGGGCTGGTGCGGGCGGGCGGCCCCGGGTCGTCGGAGGTCCTGGTGCTGCACGCCGAGGAGATCCTGACGACGGTGGAGGAGTACATCAGCGACGTGCAGGCCGCCTTCCTGGAGGAGCGGGCCGTCCTGGCCCGGGACTCGCGCGCCGTGACGGCGCAGGCCTTCTCCCGCCTGCTCAACTCCGGGGAGCGGTCGGCGGAGGTCGCCTCGGAGGTGGCGGCCGTGCTCGGCCTGCCCGAGCACGGCCGGTTCGAGGTCGCCTTCGTGGCCGCGCCCTCCGCGGCCCGGGGCGGGGCGCAGGGCCGCATCACCCGGGAGCGCGAGCGGGGACGCCACCTGAGCTGGGAGTTCGACGACGGGATCGCACTGGTGAGGGAGGTCGGCGGGCCCGGGTGGGCGGCCTCCCTGGAGGGGGTGGCGGGCGGCCTGGTGGCCGACGCGGCCGGGCTGGCCGCGGTCCCCGCCGCCGTCGGGGCGGCCAGGGTCCTGTCCCGCTACGCCGGGGAGCGCGGCGGCCTGGTCCGGGAGGACGACGTGTGGTTCGCGGTGGCGGGCGACCAGGTGCGCCGCGTGCTGCCGGGGTTCGGGGGCGGCGCCGCGGCGCGCCTGGCCCGGCTGCCGCCCGGGCCCAGGGCGAGGCTCATGGAGACGCTCTCCCACTACACGGCCACGGGCTCGGTCAAGAACACCGCGGCGTCGCTGTACTGCCACCGCAACACGGTGGTGAACAGGCTCCAGGCCTTCCGCGAGGTGACGGGGCTGGACCTCACGGTCCCCCGTGAGGCGGCGCGCGCCCTGGTCCTGTTCGCACCGGAGCACCCGCCCGGCCGGCCCTGACGGCGCCGGCCCGACCGGGTCCCCGGCCGGGCATCAGGAGGGCGGGTCCGCCTCGGCCCCGCGTCCGCGCGCCGCCTCCAGGGACAGCAGGACGAGCGCGCCGTCGCCCGGACGCGCGGGGTTCCTGCCGGTCAGCTCCTCGAACCGGCGCAGGCGGTTCAGGACCGTGTTGCGGTGGCAGTACAGCACGTGCGCCGCCTCGCTGACCGACCCCCGCTCCAGCACCGCCAGGGCCGTCTCGACCAGGGCCGACCGCTCCCTCTCCGGAAGCCCGTCGAGCGGGGCGAGGACCTCCTCCGCCAGGACCTCCGCCACGTCGCCGAGCTCGCGGACGACGACGGCGGGCCAGTCCGAGCGCACCCGCAGGGCGCGCCCGTCCCCCGGTCGCACCGCCCTCGCGAGCCTGGCGGCGACACGGCGCATGCGGGGGATCTCGGCGACGCCGCGGGCGGTGGGCGCGAGCCCCACGGGCAGGCCGAGCAGCCACTCGGGGGGCGCGCCGCCCGGGTCGGCGCACCTCAGGAGGGCCAGGACCTCGCTGTCCAGGTCCACGAGCATGTCGTCCGCCCCCGCGCCGGCGGCCGCCGCCCGCAGCTCGGCCTCGCGGCCGGGCGCCGCGACCGCGACGGCGAACAGGTCCCGGGCGTCCGCGTCCAGGGCCCGTGCGACCTGCCGGACCAGGTGGGGGTCCTGCCGCTCCGCCTCGAACAGGCTGCGCAGCAGGAAGACCCTCTCGTGCTCGGCCTGCCTGCGCATCGCGGTCAGCTCCGCGAGGTACCCGGAGTGGACGTCGGTGAGGTGGAGCTCCACCGCGTCCCAGATCGGGAGCACCCCGTCGCTGAACGCCACCAGGTCCTCGTCGGACACGTGCTCGCGCAACGCGTTCCAGATGAACCGGAAGTCCATCCGCACCGCGCGCAGCAGGGACTCCAGCGGGATGCCCTGGCGGGCGCGGCGCCGGCCCACCTCCCGGGACAGGGAGCGCCGGTCCGAGGTCACGGGCAGTCCGGCCACCAGCCGGAGGAGGTACTCCAGGGACTCGCGCGCGGTGGCCAGCAGCTCCTCGTCGGCGATCGCCGCCTCCGGGTACCCGGTCACCCCGCGCACCTCCAGGAGGTAGGCGCGGGCGAGGGCGTCGACCTCGCGCAGGCACGCGCGCAGGGCCACGGCCCCGGGGGAGCCTTCTTCGGACCAGGACACGGGGACTCTCCTCGTTGTGTGTTCGCACAGTCGAACGCGCGAGGCGGTTGGGGATGACCATTGTCCAGGTCACCCGATCCCCCTGATCATGGACTACCAGCGGGGGCGGCGCGACGCCGCCCCCGCTCCCCGTGCGCCCCTCCCGTTGGGGGACGGCACATCCGGTGAACCGACGAGGGGTGCCGAGCAGAGCACCGCCGAACGAAAGGCCCCCAATGGACTCCCCAGCACAACCCCCCGGCGGAACGAAGACCGTCTCCGGAGCGGACGCCTCCCGCATCGCCTGGGCGGCGTTCGTCGGCACCGCGCTGGAGTGGTACGACTACTTCCTCTTCGGCACCGCCGCCGCCCTGGTGTTCAACCGGCTGTTCTTCACGGAGCTGGACAGCACCGCGGCCACGCTCGCCGCGTTCGCCACCTTCGGGGTCGGGTTCGCCGCGCGCCCCCTGGGCGCCCTGCTCTTCGGGTACATGGGCGACCGCTTCGGCAGGCGGCCGGCCCTGCTCACGACGATCGTCATGATCGGCTGCGCCACCGGCCTGATCGGCCTGCTGCCCGACTTCGGCTCCATCGGCCTGGCGGCGCCCGTCATGCTCACCGTGCTGCGGCTCCTCCAGGGCCTGGCCGTGGGCGGGGAGTGGGGCGGCGCCGTGACCATCGCCGTCGAGCACGCCCCGATCGAGACCCGGGGCCGGTTCGCCGCCCTGGTGCAGGTCGGCTCCCCCGTGGGCACGCTCGTGTCCTCCGGCGCGTTCGCCCTCGTCCTGATGCTGCCCGGCGAGGCCTTCGACGCCTGGGGGTGGCGCCTGCCGTTCCTCGCCGCGTTCCCGCTCCTGGGCATCGCCCTGTACATCCGCCTCAAGGTCGAGGAGTCGCCCATCTTCCAGGACCTCGTCGAGCAGGAGGAGCGCTCCAGGATCCCCGCCCTGGACGTCTTCCGCCAGGCGGGCGGCCGTCTGCTGGTCGCCGTCGCCGCGGCCATGCTGGGCGTCGGCGGGTTCTACATGATCACCACGTTCGTGGTCAGCTACGGCACCAACACCCTGGGCGTCGACCGGAGCGTCATGGTCAACGCCACCCTGGTCGCCGCCGCCCTCCAGATCGTCGTCACCGTGTTCGCCGGGCGCCTGGCCGAGCGCTTCGGACCGGGCCGCATGACCGTGGCGGGCTCGCTGGCGACCGCCGCCGCGGCCTTCCCGCTGTTCTGGCTCATCGACACGCGGGACCCCCTGGCCATCGTCCTCGCGGTCACGGCCGGCATCGCCCTGGTCACCATCGCCTACGCCGTCACCGGCGCCCTGCTCACCGACCTGTTCCCGCCGCACCTGCGCTACAGCGGGGTCTCCCTGGGCTACAACCTCGCGGGGGCGCTGACCGGGTTCCTGCCCCTGATCGCCACCGCCTTCCTCGCCGCCTCCGGCAACGCCTCCTGGTCCGCCGCGCTCATCCTCGTCGTGATCGCGCTCCTCTCGGCGGTCGGCGGCGCCTACGGGGAGCGCCTGCGCATCACCGACAAGTCCATCGTCTCCTGAACCGCACCGCCCCGAACGAGAGGAACCACCCCATGCACGCCGACGATGCCCGCAGGATCTGCGACGCGGTCGACGCGGCCTTCGACGCCCAGCTGGAGCTGACGGCCGAACTGGTCCGCCACCCGTCCCTGCGCACCCGCGAGGGCTCCGCCCAGGACCTGCTGTACGCCGAGATGGAGCGGCGCGGCTTCGCGATGGACCGGTGGGAGCTGGACGCCGCACAGCTCTCCGAGCACGTGGGCTACGGGCCGAGCACGGTCTCCTACGAGGGCGTGACGAACGTGGTCGGCACCTACCGGCCGACCGAGCACACGGGGCGGTCCCTCATCCTCAACGGGCACGTGGACGTCGTCCCCGAGGGCCCGGAGGAGGCGTGGTCGCGCTCCCCGTGGGACGCCCCCGTCATCGACGGCTGGCTCCACGGCCGGGGCAGCGGGGACATGAAGGCGGGCCTGGTCGCCAACCTGTTCGCGTTCGACGCGGTCCGCGCCGCGGGCCTCTCCCCCGCCGCGCCCATCCACTTCCAGTCGGTGGTCGAGGAGGAGTGCACGGGCAACGGGTCGCTGTCCGCGCTCATGCGCGGGTACACGGCGGACGCCGTCGTCATCCCCGAGCCCGAGGAGGACATGCTCGTCCGCGCGAACACGGGGGTCATCTGGTTCACGGTCCGCGTGGCGGGCGTCCCCACGCACCCGCGCGAGATGAGCTCCGGTTTCAACGCCATCGACGCCGCCCACCACGTGATGGGCGAGCTGCGCCGCGTGGAGGAGCGGTGGAACGCCGAACGGGGCTCCCACCGCCACTTCGAGGACCTCGACCACCCGATCAACTTCAACCTGGGCACGATCAGGGGCGGCGACTGGCCGTCCAGCGTGCCCGCCTGGTGCGAGATCGAGGTGCGGGCCGCCCTCTACCCGGGCGTCACCGCCGACCAGGCGTGGGAGGAGCTGACCGGCGCGCTGGAGTCCGTCACGTCCGACGCCCAGGGCCACCCGATCTCCGCCGTGGCCACCCGGACCGGGTTCTACGCCGAGGGCTACGTCCTGGAGGAGGGCAGTGAGGCCGAGGCCGTGCTCGCCCGGTCCCACGAGCGGGTGTTCGGGTCCGAGCTCCGGAGCTTCACGACCCCCGGCTACCTGGACGGCCGCGTCTTCACGCTCTACGGCGACATCCCCACCCTCGTCTACGGTCCCGTCTCCGAGGCCATCCACGGGTTCGACGAGCGCGTGGAGGTGGAGTCCGTCCGGCGGATCACCAAGAGCATCGCCCTGTTCATCGCCGACTGGTGCGGCACCGCGCAGGCGTAGCACCCGCCCCCCCGGGCCGCCCGCGTCGGCGGGCGGCCCGGGCGGGCGGACACGCGCGGCCTCCGGGCACGCCCGGGACGGCCGCCCTTGCGGAGGCCGTTCCGCCGTGGGTGGGAACGGCCTCCGGGCGCACCTCCGCCGTCCTTCGGGGGCGCGCCCGGGACGGCCCCTCAGAGGAGGGGGCGCAGCTCGTCCTGGCACCACGCGGCCAGGGTGGTCGGCGTCGTGGTCGCCGCGGTGCGCGACTGCTCCGGCCTGAAGCCGTCGCGCAGCCCGGTGGACATGCCCATCACCGCCTCGACCAGGCCGGGGCCCAGGCCCGCCCCCGCGAGGGTGTCGCGCATCCGCTCGTCGGCGATGCGCTCCGCCCGCACGGGACGGCCGGTGACGTCGGCGACGACCGCCGCGGCCTGCTCCCAGGACAGGTCGGCGGGGCCGTGCACGGCCTGGACGACCCGGCCGGCCCACCCGGGGTTGAGGAGTCGGCCCACGGCCACCTCGGCGATGTCGCGCGGCGCGACCCACGGCATCGGGTGGTCCACCGGCAGCACGACCCGGATGGCGCCGGACCGGATGGAGTCCAGCTCCATCAGCAGGTTGCTGAAGAAGAAGCCGCACCTGAGGTGCACCACGTCCGCGCCGGTGTCGTCCAGCAGCTGCTCGGTGCGGGCCAGCCCGTCGATCTCCCCCGCGCCCGAGCGGCGCTCCGCGCCCACGCTGCTCAGGAAGACGACGCGGCGGATCCCGTTGGCGGTGACGGCGCGCGCGGCGTGCGCACCGAAGCGGGCGTACGCGGCGACCGGGTCGTCCGTGCGGGTGGGCGGATCGACCCAGAACAGGGTGTCGACGCCCGCGGTCGCGGCCACGACCGCGGCCTCGTCGCCCTGGTCCACGGCGACCGGTTCCACCAGGCCGGCGAGGGCCGGGGCAAGGCGGGCGGGGTCGCGCATGAGCAGCAGCGGCCGCGCTCCGGCCCGGACGAGGCCGTTGACGACGTGGCGGCCCACGGTGCCGGTGGGGGTGGTCACGGCGATGCGCATCAGGTGTCTCCTCGTGCTCGTGTTCCGCGGGGTCGCGGTTCGCCTCGCACGGTACGAGGGGTTGCGGCCGGAATCCGGCCACAACACGGGAGGCCGGCGGATCGGTCCGGCGGCCCCGGGGCTCCCGGCCGTGACGGAGGCCGGGCGGAGGCCGGCGGGCGGCCCCGGACCGCCCGTGGGCGGACTCCGGCGGCGGTTCCGGGGCCGCGGGCCTTCGCGCTCCGGGGCCGAAGCGCGCTACGCGTTCCCGGCCGAGACCACCCGGGCGAGCCATCCCCTGCTCCGGCGGGAGAAGTCCTCGGACACGGGGGCATCGGGCGCCCAGGCCTCGAAGCCGTGGGGCGCGCCGGGGGCGACCTCCAGCTCGCAGTCCACCCCCGCCTCGCGCAGCCGGCGCGCGTAGCCGGTGGCCTCCTCGAAGAACAGGTCGATGTCGCCCACGCCGATCCACGCCGGGGGCAGGCCCCGGAGGTCGTCGCGCCGGGCGGCCGCCGCGTAGGGCTCGGCCTCTCCTCCCGGCTCCCGGCCCAGGTAGGCGCGCCAGCCGAACCGGTTCAGGCGGTTGTTCCAGACCCAGTGCCGCTCGCCGTCCAGCTCGCTCCGGGCCGCGGTCCGGTCGTCGAGCATCGGGCAGCCGAGCAGCTGCGCGCGGGGCTGCACCCCGCCGCGGTCGTGGAGCCTCTGCACCAGGCACGCGGCGAGTCCGCCGCCCGCGCTCTGCCCGCCGACGACGATCCGGTCCGCGTCCACCCCGAACCGCTCGCACGAGCGCTGGAACCAGTCCCAGGCGGCGACGCAGTCGTCGGACGCGGCCGGGAAGGGGTGCTCCGGCGCGAGCCGGTAGTCGACCGAGACCACGACCAGGCCCGTGTCGCGCGCGGCGGTGGAGCAGAACCGGTCGTCCTGCGAGGGCTGGCCGATGACCAGCCCCCCGCCGTGGATCCACAGCAGCCCGGCGCCGGACGCGCCGGCCTCCGGCTCGTAGACGCGCACGTCGACGCCTTCCTCGGACAGGTCCCGGAACCGCACGCCGTCGACGACCGCGTCGCGGCCGAGGCCGCGCTGGGCCGCCCTGAGCAGGTTGCGCAGCCGGGGCCGGTGCAGGGGCAGGGCGGGCACCCGCTTCACCGCCTGCCGCAGTTCGGGGTGCACCTTCGCCAGTTCCATGGACCGCTCCCGTCGACCGCCGCTCCCACGCGGCCCCGCCTCGTCACCGCCAACCTACTGCCCGCGTCCGCCGGGCCCGCGACCGGTCACCGGCTCAGGGATCCGTCCCCTTCCGCGTACCCGCTCCCGGGGCGCGGGACCCCCGCGGGCCGGGGTACGGCGGGCGCGGTCCGCTCCGGACGGGGATGCCGTGCGGTCGCGCGGACCGGGGTGCCGGGGGTGCGGCGCCGGGGCGGGAACCTCGCGTCCCCCGTTCGGCGCGGGAGCGCCCCTACCTCAGCGAGGACACGCTCCGCCGGACCGGGCGCCGGGGGCGCCCGTCCGAGAAGTACTCGGGCGAGACCGCCCGGATGCGCTCGACGTCCTCGAAGACGGCGCGCAGGTGCGAGCGGAGCGCCCGGACCGCGTCGTCGAGGTCGCCCGCCTCGATCGCGTCCACCACCTGCGTGTGCTGCTCGGCGAGCACCCCCATCGGCCGGGTGTCGATCAGGCTCAGCCTGCGCGCGCGGTCCAGGTGGGCCTTGGCCGCGTTCACCGTCCCCCAGGCGCTCTCGTGCCCGGCCAGGGCCAGGAGGGCCCGGTGGAACTCCTCGTCCAGCTCGAAGAACCGGTCGTGGTCCCCCGCGGCCTCGGCGTCGAGCTGCGTTTGGAGGTTGGACCGCAGGTCGGCGATGTGCTCGGGCGAGAAGGGGGGCCGCGCCTGGGCGAGGGAGGTGCACTCGACCGCCTCCCGGATGAACTGCGCCTGGGCGACGCGTTCGGGGTCCACGAGCGAGACGAAGCTCCCGACCTGCGGGTACACCTCCACCAGGCCCTCCTCCCGCAGGAGGATGAGGCTCTCGCGCACAGGCGTGCGGCTCACCGCGAGCTCGGCGGCGAGCTCGTTCTCGGAAAGCGGCGCCCCGGGCTTGAGCTCCAGGGTGATGACCGCGCGACGGAGGGTGTCCAAGGTGCGGTCCCGCGCGGACAGCAGTGGTCCCCCGGATCGGGTGTCGTCAGCCATGTCCGGAAGTCTACCGCCATTGACTCCACTGGTATACCAGTGCTTGTATGCCAGTTGCCACGACGTTCACATCCGGTTTCCCGGCGATGTCACCGCAGGTCGAAGCCGCCCGACGAAGGAACCTCCCATGACCGAACAGGCGCCTCCCACCCCCGTGGGGCAGGGCGAACGCAGCACACGGGACCTCACGAAGGCCTCGGTCTCCGGATGGCTCGGCACAGCCATGGAGTTCATGGACTTCCAGCTCTACTCCCTGGCCGCAGCCCTGGTCTTCAACCAGATCTTCTTCCCCGACCTCAACCCGGCGGTCGGCCTGATCGCGGCGATGGGCACCTACGGCGTCGGGTACGTCGCCCGCCTCGCCGGAGCGGTCTACTTCGGCCGGATGGGCGACCGCCTGGGGCCGAAGAAGGTCCTGTTCATCACCGTCGCGCTCATGGGCGTCTCCACCACGCTGATCGGCGCCCTGCCGACCTACCAGCAGGTGGGGCTCCTGGCCCCGATCATGCTCGTGGGCCTGCGGCTGGCGCAGGGCTTCGGCGCGGGCGCCGAGATCGCGGGCGCCACGGTGATGCTCGCGGAGTACGCGCCCGCCCGGCGGCGCGGGTTCATCGCCTCCCTGGTGTGCCTGGGGACCAACTCCGGCACCCTGGCCGCCTCGGCGATCTGGGCCGTCCTGGTGTTCGCCCTCTCCGAGGCCGAACTGCTGGCCTGGGGCTGGCGCATCCCGTTCCTGGCCAGTGCGCTCCTCCTGCTCCTGGCCCTGTGGATCCGCCACTCCGTCAAGGAGAGCCCCGTCTTCGAGCAGCGCGAGGACATCGTCGACGGCGTGGCCATGTCCCGCGAGGAACTCGCGGCCACCGCCGTCGAGAAGGACAAGAGCACCCTGGAGGCCGCGCTCCACCAGCGCAAGGGCCGCGCCTTCCTGATCGCCCTGGGCCTGCGCTTCGGCCAGGCGGGCAACTCCGGCATCGTGCAGACGTTCCTGGTCGGCTACCTCAGCGCCACCCTGCTGATGGACGGCTCGGTCGGCACCTCCGCCATCGTGTACGGCTCCCTGCTCGGCTTCGTCACCGTCCCCCTGGTCGGCGTGCTGGGCGACCGCTTCGGCCGCCGCCCCCTCTACTTCTGCCTGACGATCGCGAGCATGCTGTTCGCCGTGCCCATGATGCTGATGATCAACTCCGGCGACGTCGTCCTCGTGACCGTCGCGATGGTCGTCGGGCTCAACCTCTCGGTCCTCGGCCTGTTCTCCGTGGAGAGCGTCACCATGGCCGAGCTGTTCGGGGCGCGCACCCGCTTCACCCAGCTGGCCCTGGCCAAGGAGATCGGGGGCGTCCTCGCCACGGCCATCGGCCCGGTGCTCGCCGCGACGCTCACCGCCGTGACCGGGTCCTGGTGGCCCCTGGCCGCCATGATCATCGCCTACTCGCTGATCACGCTCGTCTCCACGTACCTCATGCCCGAGGTGCGCGGACGCGACCTGGTCCGACTGGAGGACGCCGTATGAGGGCCGTGACCGTCCACGGGGCCGGAGACCTGCGGGTCGACGAGCGCCCCGACCCCGTCGCCCCGGAGGGGCACGTGGTCGTCGCCGTCGAATGGGGCGGGATCTGCGGGTCCGACCTCGCCTACTGGCGCCACGGGCGCTCCGGCACCGCCGTCCTGCGCGACCCCCTGGTCCTGGGACACGAGATCGCCGGACGCGTCGCCCGCGTCGGCCCCGGCGTGAGCGGCGTCGAGGAGGGCCTGCCCGTCACCGTGCATCCGGCCGAACTCGTCGGCGACGGGCGCATGCCCGAGAGGCTGGCCGGACGCACCAACCTGTACCCGCGGGTGCGGTACTTCGGATCGGCCGCGTTCCACCCGCACACCGACGGCGGCTTCAGCGAGTTCAGGGCGGTGCGCGCCGACCAGCTGCGCCCCCTCCCCGCGGGGGTCGGCACCCGCGAGGGGGCTCTGGCCGAGCCCCTGGCCGTGGCCCTGCACGCCGTGTCCCGAGCCGGGGACGTCGCCGGCAGGGACGTCACCGTGAACGGCGCCGGGCCCATCGGCTGCCTCGTGGCCGCGGCCCTCAAGCACGCCGGGGCCGGACGGGTCACCGTCGCCGACATCAGTCCCGCGTCGCTGGCGGTCGCCCGGGCCATGGGCGCGGACGGGCTCCGCGACGTCTCGCTGGGCGAGCCGCTCCCCGAGGACGCCGAGATCGTCATCGAGGCGTCCGGGGCGCCGGGGGCGCTCGGCCCCGTGCTGCGCTCGACCGCCCGGGGCGGGACGGTCGTCCAGGTGGGCAACCTCCCCGGCACGGAGGCCGCCGCGGTCCTGGGCGACCTCGTCACCAGGGAGATCACGTGGAAGGGCTCCTACCGCTTCTCCCACGAGATCGACGACGCCCTCACCGCGATGGCCGAGGGCCTCGACGTCCGCCCGCTGATGACCCACACTTTCCCCCTGGACCGCGCCGAGGAGGCGATGCGGGTCGCCGCCGACCCCGCCTCGGGAAGCAGCAAGGTCATGCTGCGGTTCGGCCCGGACCCCGACCCCACCGATCCCGCACACCCCCGGAAGGACCTCCTGTGAAGATCACGGACGCGCGCGTCGTCGTCTCCTCGCCCGGCCGCAACTACGTCACCCTGGTCATCGAGACCGAGGACGGCGTCACCGGCGTCGGCGACGCCACCCTGAACGGGCGCGAGCTGTCGGTCGCCTCCTACCTGCGCGACCACCTGTGCCCGCTCCTCATCGGCCGCGACGCGCGCCGCATCGAGGACACCTGGCAGTACCTCTACAAGGGCGCCTACTGGCGGCGCGGCCCGGTCACGATGACCGCGATCGCGGCCGTGGACGTGGCCCTGTGGGACATCAAGGGCAAGGCCGCCGGGATGCCCGTCTACCAGCTGCTCGGCGGCGCCGCACGCGACGGCGTCATGGTCTACGGCCACGCCAGCGGATCCTCGCTCGACGACCTGTCCCAGGACTTCCAGCGCCACCTCGACCTGGGGTACAAGGCGATCCGCGTCCAGGCGGCGGTGCCCGGGCTGGACAAGACCTACGGCATCGCGGGGGCCGGCGGCCGGGTGTACGAGCCCGCCAACGCCAACCGGCCCCAGGAGGACTCCTGGGAGACCTCGCTCTACCTCGACTTCGCGCCGGAGATGCTCCGGCACATCCGCGAGGAGTTCGGCTACGGCACGCACGTGCTCCACGACGTCCACCACCGGCTCAGCCCGATCGAGGCGGGCCGCCTGGGCGCGGCGCTCGAACCCTACCGGCCGTTCTGGATGGAGGACCCGACGCCGGCGGAGGACCAGTCGGCCTTCCGCCTGATCCGGCAGCACACCACCACCCCCGTCGCGGTCGGCGAGGTCTTCAACTCGGTCTGGGACTGCCAGCAGCTGATCACCGAACGGCTCATCGACTACATCCGCACCTCGGTCTCCCACACCGGGGGCATCACCCACCTGCGCCGCGTGTTCTCGCTGGCGGACCTGTACGGGGTGCGGTCGGGGTCCCACGGCGCCGGTGACCTGTCGCCGGTCGCCATGGCGGCGGCGCTGCACGTCGACCTGAGCATCCCCAACTTCGGTATCCAGGAGTACATGGGCCACACGGGCCCCTTCGAGGAGGTGTTCCGCACCGGCTACACCTTCTCCGACGGGTACATGCACCCGGGCGAGGCGCCGGGCCTCGGCGTGGAGTTCGACGAGGAGGCGGCCTCCCGCCACCCCTACGACCCCCGGTACCTGCCGGTCAACCGGCGTCTGGACGGAACGGTGCACGACTGGTGAGCGCTCACGAACTCGACGTCGTCGTCCTGGGGGAGATCCTCCTGGAGGTGGCCACCGACGAGCCGGTGGCCCACGGGGTCCCCGCCCGCCTCGGGGTGTCCGGCGACGCCCTCAACGTCGCCGCGGCGGCCGCCCGGGCCGGCGCCCGGACCGGCCTGGCCGCGGTCCTGACCGACGACCCCCTGGGGCGGTCGATCGCCGACCGCGTCGCCGAACTGGGGGTCTCCACGGCGCTGCTGCGCTTCCGTCCCGGACAGCAGGGCGTCTACCTGGTCCACAGCGACCCCGAGGGGGAGCGGGCGTTCTCCTACGCCCGCAGCGGGAGCGTCGGATCGACGCTGTGCCCCGCCGACCTGGACGAACAGGCCCTGGCCGCCGCCGGGGCGGTCGTGGCCTCGGGCATCGCCTGCGCCGTCTCCGGGAGCGCGCACGAGGCCGTCCGGGCCGCGGCGCGCCTGGCCCGCAGGTTCGTGTTCGACCCCAACCACCGGCCGGCGCTGACCACGCGGGAGGCCGCGGCCGCGGTCCTGGCCGAGTTCGCGCCCCTCGCCCACCTCGTCACCCCCTCCCATCCGGGGGAGACCTCGTCCCTGCTGCGGAGCGCCTCCCCGGCGGAGGCCGCCCGGCGCCTCCTGGAGTCGGGGACCCGGCACGTCGCGGTGACGTGCGGCTCGCGCGGCGTGCACCTGGCCACCGCGGAGGGCGAGACCTGGGTCGACGCGGTCCCGGCGCCCGTGGTCCTGGACCAGACCGGCGCCGGGGACGCGTTCCTGGGAACCCTGGCCGCGCGCATGGTCCTGGGCGACGGGTTCGCGGACGCCGCCCGGCTCGCCGCGGCCGCCGCCAGCCTCAACGTGGGCGGCCGCGGCGGGACGGGGCTGCTCCCCACCCTGGAGCAGGCGCGCGCCCACGCCGCGCGGACGGGAGCACGGCGATGAGCAGACTGACCCTGGACTCGCTCGTCCGCTCCGGGCGCTCCCCGTCCCTGGACCGCGGCGCCCTGCGCACCGGGGTGGTCCACCTCGGCGCGGGGGCCTTCTTCCGCGCCCACACGGCCGTCTACACCGAGGACGCCATGCTGGCCACCGGGGACACCTCCTGGGGAATCAGCGCGGTGACCGGGCGCTCGGCGCGCGTGTGGGAGCAGATGGCCCCGCAGGACGGGCTGTTCACCGTCACGGAGCGCGGCCCGGGGAGCGGGGCCTCCCGCGTGGTCTCCGCCGTCACCGAGACGCTCGCCGGGCCGCGCGACCCCCTGGCCGTGGTGGAGCGCGTCGCGGCCCCGGGCACCCGGGTCGTGACCCTCACCGTCACCGAGAAGGGCTACCGGGCCGACCCCCTGACCGGGCGCCTGGACGTGCGGGACCCGGCGGTGCGCGCGGACCTGGAGGGCGCTCCCCCGCTCACCGCGGTCGGCCGGATCGCGCGGGGCCTCCAGCTGCGCATGCTCCGCGACGCGGGCCCGGTCTCCGTGGTCTCCTGCGACAACCTGTCCGGGAACGGGGACCGCCTGGGGTCGCTGGTCGCGGACTTCGCCGACGCCCTGCCCGGGGCCGAGGGCGAGCGGCTGCGGGCCTGGACGGCGGAGTCGGTCTCCTTCCCCGACACGATGGTCGACCGGATGGTCCCGGCGACCACCGCGGAGGACCTCGACCTGGTCGAGGGGGCCCTGGGCCTGCGCGACGAGGCCGCCGTGATCGCCGAGCCCTTCCGCCAGTGGGTGGTCGAGGACCGCTTCGCGGCGGCCCGCCCCCCGTGGGAGCGCGCGGGGGCTCTCCTGACCGGCGACGTCCGCCCCTGGGAGGAGGCCAAGCTCCGCGTCCTCAACGCCGGCCACTCGCTGCTGGCCTACCTGGGGCTCGCCCTCGGGCACCGCACCATCGCCGCGTGCGCGGCGGACCCCGTCGCGGCGGAGGCGGCGCACCGGCTCGTCCACGAGGAGGCCCTGCCCTCGCTGCGCCTGCCGGACGGCCTCGACGGCCCCGCCTACGCGGAGTCGGTCCTGGCCCGGTTCGCCAACCCCGCCCTGGGCCACACGACCGCCAAGGTCGCGGCCGACGGCTCCCAGAAGATCGGGCCGCGCCTGCTCCCCACGGTCCGGGCGGTGCTGGACCGGGGAGGCGAGCCCCGCTGGAGCGCCCTGGCGGTGGCGGCCTGGATGCACCACGTCGCCGCGGCCGGCCCCCGGGTGGAGGACCCCCTGGCCGCCACCCTGGCCGGACTGCTGCCCGACCGCAGGCGCGCGGCGGACGTGGTCCCCCGGCTGATGGAGGCGGGGATCTTCCCCGGGGAGCTCGTCGCCGACGGGCTCTTCACCGGGCTCGTGGCCCACTGGTACGGGGTCATCGACTCCGCGGACACCCTCGCGCTGGGCAAGGAGATCGCGCTGTGACGCCGACGGAAACCGTCCTGGACCGCTCTCCGGTCATCCCCGTGGTCACGGTCGAGGACCCCGGCCGGGCCGTCCCCCTGGCGGAGGCGCTCCTGGCGGGCGGTGTGGGGATCGTCGAGCTCACCCTGCGCACCCCCGGGGCCCTCGCCGCCGTCCGCGCGGTCGCCCGCGGGGTGCCCGGCATGCTCGTCGGGGTCGGGACGGTGCTCACGCCCCGCCAGGCGGACGACGCCGTCGAGGCCGGGGCCGACTTCCTCGTCACCCCGGGCACCACGCCGGGCCTGCTGCGGCACCTCGCCCGGAGCGGGATCACCGCCCTGCCCGGGGTGGCGACCGTGAGCGAGGTCCTGGCGGCCCGGGACGAGGGGTTCCTGGCGCAGAAGGCCTTCCCCGCCTCGGTCCTGGGTCCGGGGTTCCTCCGGGCGGTGGCCGGGCCGGTCCCCGACGTCGTCTTCTGCCCGACCGGCGGGATCACGGCCGACAGCGCCCCCGACTACCTGGCGGCGCCCAACGCGGCGTGCGTGGGCGGGAGCTGGCTCACCCCGCCGGACGCGGTCCGGGACGGGGACTGGGAGCGCGTCACCCGGCTCGCCGCCGGAGCGGCCGCGCTCCGCTGACCCGCTGCCCGGCCGGAGGCGGCGGCTCCGGCCGGCGTCCCGGCGGTTCCGCCGCCGCGGACGACCCCTCCGGGGGCCTCAGGACGGTGGCGGCGGGACCGGGTGCGGGGCCCGTCCCTCCTCGCGGGCGCGCAGGCGCGCGTAGAGCACGGGGAGCGCGGCCCCCACCGGCGGCACGACCGCCAGGGGGAGCAGGACGAGCGCGATCGCGGCCGGGAGGTAGTGGACCAGGGTCGCGGTGGTGAACCTGTTCCCGTCGCTGAGCCGCATCATGGCCTCCCCCGCCGGGGCGGCGAGGGGCGAGGCCGCGACCAGGAGGAGCGTGAACGCGATCGCGACGGCCGCCGCGATCAGCAGCCAGAGGCCGAGGGCCCCCGCCCGCGCGCCGCCCGTCAGCCTCCACGAGCGGCGCAGCGCCCCTGCCGTCCGCACGTCCTCGAACACCACGGCGGCGGGAGCGAGGGAGAGGCGGACCACGAGGTAGGGACCCACGCCCCCGGCGGCGAGGGGCAGGCCCAGGCCCACCGCCCAGTCCGCCGCGCCGAAGCCGGTGAAGGGGGCGCCCGGCCGCTCGATTCCGGGGATCAGGCCGCTCGCCAGGGAGTCGAACAGGAAGGCCCCCACCAGGACGGCGACGACGACGCCCAGCCCGACGGCCAGCTGCGTCGCGAGGACGCGGAGCATGTACGGACGGGCGCGCCGCCACAGGCCGTCGGCGGGAGGGGTCCCGCGGCCGGACCGGGCGTCCCGCACGGCGACGGCGTGCGCGGTGTACAGCAGGGTGAGGACCGCGGCCGCGAGCAGGAGCAGCAGGGACACCACGAGCATCCCGTTCAGCGTGAACGCGACGTCGATGTCGCCCGTGGCGGAGAACGGGGGGACCTCCGCCTCCTGGTTGGACCGCACGCGCTCCCGCAGGAGCTCGAAGGCGTCCCAGGTCAGGGCGAGGCCCAGGACGGCGATCGCGGCCACGCCGCAGGCGGCCAGGGCCGTCACGGCCAGGGCGGAGCCGTACAGGGGGCGCCGGAGGCGGACGGTGGTCGCCAGCGCCTCCCCCAGCAGGCCCGGGGCCTTGCCCCCCTCCGGGGCCTCGTCCTCCCCCGGGACCGGGGCGACCCGGTCCTCCGCGCTGCCCGCCATGTCGGCCCCGTCCCTCGTCTCTCGCACCGGAACGGCCGGGGCGCGACCCGGTGGGGCCGCCGCCGCGCCGGTTCGGTGGTTCGGTGGTCCGCTGCGCCGCGCACGTCCCGATCGCGTGCCCGGTTCCGGGGGGATCAGCGGGTTCGGCACGATACCAGCCGGTCGGCGGGCGGCGGACCTGCCGGGGGCGGGACAGCCGGCGGGCAGCCGTGGACGCCCCGGCCGCGGACGGCCGGGGCGTCCGCGGACCGGGGTTCAGGCCGGAGACCTCCGTCCTCCGAGGGCGACCGCCAGGTCGAAGGCGTTCTGCACCGACCCGGTGGCGGCCACGCCCTTGCCGACCACGTCGAACGCGGTGCCGTGGGCCGGGGTGCAGATGGGGACCGGGAGGCCGCCCGCGATGGTGACCCCGCCGTCGAAGCCCATCAGCTTCATGGCGATCTGCCCCTGGTCGTGGTACATCGTCAGGATCCCGTCGAATTCGCCCGCCCTGGCCCGCAGGAAGATCGTGTCCGACGGGAACGGGCCCGTCGCGTCCACGCCCCGGGCCGCCAGGTCTCCCACCGCGGGGCCGATGACGTCGATCTCGTGGCGGCCGAACCTCCCGTTCTCCCCCGCGTGCGGGTTGAGGGCGCACACGCCGATCCGCGGGGCCTCGAACCCCGATCCGCGCAGGACGCGGTCCAGGAGGAGGCCCGCCTCCACCACGTTGCCGCGGGTGATGCCCGCGTCGACCTCGGCGACGGAGACGTGCGAGGTGACGCGGGCGGTCCACAGGCCGGGCAGCACGTTCAGCTCGGAGGTGAAGGACTCCACCCCCAGGACCTCCTCGAACCAGCGCAGCTCGTCGTTCTCGGTCATCCCCGCCAGGTGCAGCGAGGACTTGTTGAGGGGCGCGAACAGGATGGCGTCCACCGTGCCGTCCTTCGCCATGTCGAGGGCGGTGGAGAGGTTGGCGAGCGCCCAGAGCCCTCCGTTCCTGGTGGCCCTGCCGCGCTCGAAGCCGTCGGCCGTCCCGGGCGGCCGGGCGGCGCCGTTGTCGTACAGGACGGGGAGTCCCGTGCCGGGCGCGTCACCGTAGGCGACGGGCGCCCCGGCGTCCTCTCCCGCCGCCCTCAGCTCGGCCGCGTCGGAGACCAGGACGATGTCGGCGGCCTCGGTGTTCTCCCGCCGCGACAGCAGTCCGGCGATCAGTTCGGGGCCGATGCCGGCCGGGTCCCCGAGGGTGATCGCGACGCGGGGGCGCGTGATGGGGGTGGTGGTCATGGCTGCCTTTCCGGTGGGGCTCGTGCTCTGTGCTTCGGGGGCGGGCCCGGTCCGGGCCCGGGTCGTCGTGTCAGTCGTCCGGGCGCCGGGGAGCGTCCAGGACCTCCTCCCCGCCCGGGGCCGGACCGGCCCCCGCGTCGGGGGCTCCGCCTCCCGCCCCGGCGGACGCCTCCGGGGAGCGGCGCGCCCGTGTCCGGCTCCGGACGGCGCGCACCGCAGCGGGGCCGACGACGAGCGCGAGCGCCAGCGCGAGGATGGCGACCGCGGGGCCGCTGGAGGCGAGCAGGGGAAGGATCTCCCCCTCGCCGAGCGCCGACGTCTGGACCAGCGCCGTCTCGAACAGCGGACCGATGACCAGGCCCAGGACGAACGGCGCGACGGGGAGGTTCATGCGCTTCATCGCGTACCCGACGAAGCCGAACACGACCACGATCCACACGCTCAGCATGCTGTTCTTGACCGAGTAGGCCCCGACCAGGCTCGTGACGATGATGAGCGGGTAGAGGACCGAGTACCTGATGCGCAGGAGCTGGGCGAAGACCGGCGCGAGCGGCAGGTTCAGCAGGAGCAGGAGGGCGTTGCCGATGAAGAACGACGCCAGCAGGCCCCAGACCAGGGTGGGCTGCTCCTCGAAGAGCAGCGGGCCCGGCTGGATGCCGTAGACCAGGAACGCGCCGAGGAGGACCGCCGTCGTGGCCCCGCCCGGCACGCCCAGGACCAGTGTGGGGATGAAGTTGGCGTTGGAGCCCGAACTCGTGGCGGCGTCCGGGGCCACGACGCCCTCGATGGCGCCGGTGCCGAGCTGGTCGCGGTTCCTGGAGAAGCGCTTCTCCACCCCGTAGGCCATGAAGGAGGCGAGCGTGGTCCCGGCGCCCGGCAGACAGCCCAGGACGAAGCCGACGAGCGTTCCACGCGCGGTGGCGGGAACGGAGCGCCTGATGTCCTCCCTGGTCAGGAGGAGGTCGCGGAAGCGGGCGCGGATCGGTGTGGCCATGCCCCGGTGCAGCTGGTTGAGGAGCTCCCCGATGGCGAAGAAGCCGATCATGACCTCGACGTAGGGCAGCCCTCCGAAGAGGGAGACCTGGTCGAAGGTGTACCGGGGCGTCCCCGACCCGACGTCCACGCCGACGCTGGAGACCAGGATGCCGGCCAGTCCGAGGGCGGCGCCCATCATGAGGTTGCGGCCGGAGAAGACCATGATGGTGCACAGTCCGAGGGCCATGACCGCCAGGATCTCGGGCGGCCCGAACCCGAGGGCGGCGTCGGCGAAGACGGGCGCCAGCGTGGTCAGGGCGACGAGGGCGATGAACGCGGCCGCGAAGGAGCCCAGGGCGGAGATGGCCAGCGCGGGTCCGGCCCGGCCGGCGCGCGCCATGCGGTAGCCGTCGAACGTCGAGACCACCGACGAGGCCTCGCCCGGGGTGGCGACCAGGATGGCGGTGATCGTGGCCCCGAACTGCGAGCCGTGGTAGATGCCGGCCAGCATGATGAGCGCCGTCAGGGGCTCGAAGGTGAGGGTGACGGGGATCAGGATGGCCACGCCCGTGGCCGACCCGAGGCCCGGGAGGATGCCGATGACGGTGCCGAGCAGGACGCCGACGAAGCACCACAGCAGGTTCTCGGGGGTGAGCGCCGCGGCGAAGCCGAGGGTGAGGTTGTCGATCACACCGCACCCCACAGGGCCGGGTCGAACACGCCGAGCGGCAGGGGGACCCGCAGGAGGACGCCGAACAGCAGGTAGCACACGACCAGGACCCCCAGGGAGGCGGTGAGGGCGACCGGCCACCGGAGCCGTTCGACGGAGATCGTCAGGAACAGGGTCAGGGCGGCGAGGGTCGGCAGCATGCCCAGGAACGGGATCAGCACCGCCGTGGCCACCAGCGCGGCGGAGACGACGGCCAGCTTGCGGCGGACCGTCCTGTGCTCCGCGTCCGTGCGCTCGGTCTCCTCCTCGACGTGGCCGTCGCCCTCCAGGACCGTCCCGGTGCGCGCCTCCCGGCGCAGCATGGCGAGCCCGATCAGCAGGAGGGCCAGTCCGGCGACGCGGGGCAGCGCCCCGGGGCCGACGGTGCCGTCCTCCACGGTGGTCCACGGGTAGGAGAACGACCCGAGGAAGAAGAACCCGCCGAGACAGGCGAGGACCGCGTGGGTGGCGAGCACGGAGGGCCTGGCCCGGGCCGGGGCCGTCTCCCCCCGGGGCGCGCCGGTCGCGGGGCCGCTCATCGGAACACCTCCTGCATCTGCGCGTCGTAGTCGTCCAGGTAGTCCTCGAACTCCTCGCCCGCGAGGTCGGCGGGGAGGAGGAGGTCGTCCTCGATGTAGTCCCGGTACAGGTCGGAGTCCATGGCGTCGAGGATCGCGTCGACCCAGTAGTCGCGCTGGACCCGCGAGATGCCGTCGGGGGCGAGGACCCCGCGCCAGATGGTGACCTCGGCGTCCAGGCCCTGTTCGAGGGCGGTGGGGACCCCGCCCATGAGCGGGTCGTCGTAGCGTTCGGGGGTGAGGGTGCACAGGGCCTTGAAGTCGCCGCTCTCCAGGTAGGGCCTGACCGAGGCGGCGCTGGCGGGAGCCACCTCGATCTGCCCGCCCATGAGGGCGGTCAGGACCTCGCCGGTGGAGCCGTAGGGCACGACGGAGAACTGTCCGCCGTTCCTCTCGAACTCCGCGGTGACCAGGGCGTCGGCGCCGGTCCGACCGCTGGAGCCGGTCCTGACGGGCGCGTCCCGGCCGGCCTCGACGAGGTCGGCGCAGGTCTCGTAGGGTGCGTCGGCGTCGGCGACGACCATGCGGGAGTCCTCGGCGAACATCACCAGGGGGGTGAAGTCGCGGTAGGTGAAGGGCACGTCGTAGACGAGGGGCAGCGTGTTGAGCGCGCTCTCGGCGACCAGCAGCGCGTTGCCGTTGCCCTGTTCGGCCAGGAAGGTGGCCCAGCCGACCGCGCCCGAGCCGCCCTCCCGGTTCTGCACGTTGACGTTGAAATCCGCGTCGAGGTCGTTGAGCGACTCGGCGACGACGCGGGCGGAGCGGTCGCTGCCCCCGCCCGGGGCGAAGGCGACGAGTGCGGAGACCGAGCCCCGGGGGGTCCAGTCGTCGGGGATCGCGGGGGTGGTGTTCAGCATCGAGCACCCCGCGAGCAGGGTGCAGGCGCTCGACGCGGCCAGTGCCATGCGCAGTGGTGGCTTCATGTCGGCCCTCTTGCGTCCGGGGGGTGGACGGACTTCTCCGAGGCGCAACCTGCGCAACATCGAAGATCCTATTGGATATGGGAACAAGCTAGGGCTCTGAACTGGTGTTGACAAGAGGGCGAAACAAAGTGAACGGA